>JAPLAT010000583.1 GCA_026393175.1 Pseudonocardiales bacterium | reverse complement strand
CGGGCAGGCGCAGCACGCGGCCGCCCACGCGGACGCGGCTCGCCGCGTCGCCGTCGGCGACGAGCACCGGGCCGCCCTCGTCGGCGCCACCGGGCTCGCGCGCGACGTCCGGCAGCGGGCGCGGCCGGTCGGGCGGGTCGGTGTCGGGGCGGGGCAGGCGTGCGGCGAGGGCGAAGTGGGCGGCGTCCGCCGGGGCCGCCCCGCGCAGCAGCGCGTGCTGCATGAGCTCGAGCCGGGCGAGGTCGTCGGGCGCGTAGCGGCGGTGCCGCCCGGCCTCGTGCTCACTCGGACCGATCCCGTAGCGCCTCTCCCACGTACGCAGGGTGGACGGCGCGACGCCGAGGCGACGGGCCGCGGCGGCGACGGTCAGGCGGGGAGGCGGTGCGGCGGTGTCCGGATCGGGGGTCGGGGTAACCCGTTCCGTGGCGGCGGACGCCGCACCGGACGTCACACGGTCGGGCTGCATCCGTTCATGGTGCGGCCCCGGTAGGTCCTAGGCAAGCCGTCGGCGTGTGGGATTCCCCGGGTTGAACAACTTATGAAGCGGTTCTACAGTGTGTCGTGTCGGCACCGAGGCGAGGACCGAGACGAGGAGAGTCACCATGGCGGACGTCAGGAGGCTGCCGGTTCCCGTCACGGACATCTGGGACTGGCAGATGCAGGGTTCGTGCCGGGGGATGGACAGCGGCTTCTTCTTTCACCCCGAGGGCGAGCGCGGGCCGGCCCGCGCCAACCGCGAGGCCCGCGCGAAGCAGGTCTGCGAGTCGTGCCCGGTGCTGGAGCAGTGCCGTCGCCACGCGCTGACCGTGCACGAGCCCTACGGCGTGTGGGGCGGGCTGTCGGAGTCCGAGCGCGACGACATCATCCGCGGCCGGGACCGCACGCTGAAGGTGGGCGGGTCGACGGTCCGGATCTAGGACGCCGGGGCCGGCGTCGAGGCAGCGTCGCGGCGGCCCCGTGGCAGAACGGCGGACGGGCCGCCTCCCGGTGGTGGGAGGCGGCCCGTCCGTCTTGTCGAGCGGGTCGGTCAGTGACCGTGCCCGTGCCCGTGGCCCCCGGCGGCCGGCGCGGCCGGCGGCTCGGGCTTGTCGACCACGGCGCTCTCGGTGGTGAGCACCATGCGGGCGATCGACGCGGCGTTGACCACGGCGGAGCGCGTGACCTTCACCGGGTCGATGACGCCGTCGGCGAGCAGGTCGCCGTAGGCGAGGCTGGCGGCGTTGAAGCCGTGGCCCCACTCCAGGTCGGCGACCTTGCCGATGACGACCGCACCCTCGAGACCGCCGTTGGAGGCGATCCAGAACAGCGGGGCGGACAGCGCCTTGCGGACGACCGAGACGCCGGTGGCCTCGTCACCGGTGAGGCCGAGGTTGCCCTCGAGCGTCTTGGCCGCCTGGACCAGCGCGGACCCGCCGCCGGGCACGATGCCCTCCTCGACCGCGGCCCGGGTGGCGGACACCGCGTCCTCGATGCGGTGCTTGCGCTCCTTGAGGGCGGTCTCGGTGGCGGCACCGACCTTGATCACCGCGACGCCGCCGGCCAGCTTGGCCAGCCGCTCCTGCAGCTTCTCGCGGTCCCAGTCCGAGTCGGCGTTCTCGATCTCGGCCTTGAGCTGCGCGACGCGGCCGTCGACCGCCTCCTTGGAGCCGCCGCCCTCGACGAGGGTGGTGGCGTCCTTGGTGACGACGACGCGCCGGACGGTGCCCAGCAGGTCCAGCCCGGCCTCGGACAGCTTGAGCCCGACCTCCGGGTTGATGACCGTGCCGCCGGTGGCGATCGCGAGGTCGTCCATGAACGCCTTGCGGCGGTCGCCGAAGAACGGCGACTTGACCGCGGCGACCTTGACGGTCTTGCGGATCGAGTTGACGACGAGGGTGGAGAGCGCCTCGCCCTCCAGGTCCTCGGCCACGATCAGCAGCGGCTTGCCGTCGGCGAGCACCTTCTCCAGCAGCGGGAGCAGGTCGGCGATGGCCGAGATCTTGTCGCGGTGCAGCAGGACGTAGGCGTCCTCGAGCACGGCCTCCATCGACTCCGCGTCGGTCACGAAGTACGGGGAGAGGTAGCCCTTGTCGAACTGCAGGCCCTCGGTGAGCTCCAGCTCGGTGGCGAGCGTGGACCCCTCCTCGATCGTGATGACGCCGTCCTTGCCGACGGCGCGCAGCGCGTCGCTGATCAGCCGGCCGATCTCCTCCTCGCGGGAGGCGATCGTGCCGACCTGGGCGATGTGCTCCTTGTCGTCGACCGGGATCGCCTTGTCCTTGAGGAACTCGGCGACGGCCTCGGCGGCGGCGGAGATGCCCTTGCCCAGCGCCATCGGGTTGGCCCCGGCGGCCACGTTGCGCAGGCCGGCGGCCACCATGGCCTGGGCGAGCACGGTGGCCGTGGTGGTGCCGTCGCCGGCGACGTCGTTGGTCTTGGTGGCGACGGTCTTCGCGAGCTGCGCGCCGAGGTTCTCGAAGGGGTCCTCGAGGTCGATCTCGCGGGCGATGGTGACGCCGTCGTTGGTGACGGTCGGCCCACCGAACTTCTTGTCGATCACGACGTGCCGGCCGCGCGGACCGAGGGTGACCTTGACCGCGTCGGCCAGCTGGTTCACCCCGCGCTCCAGTGCGCGGCGGGTGTTCTCGTCGAAGCTGATCTGCTTCGGCATGTCCTGCCTTCTCTCGTCTTCTACGTGAGGAGCCGCCGCCCCGGAGCCCGGGGCGGCGGCGCTAGGCGAACCTGCGTCAGTTGACGACGGCGAGGACGTCGCGCGCGGAGAGGATGAGGTACTCCTCGCCGTTGTACTTCACCTCGGTGCCGCCGTACTTCGAGTAGATGACGACGTCGCCCACGGCGACGTCGAGCGGGACGCGGTTGCCGTTGTCGTCGATCCGGCCGGGGCCGACCGCGAGGACCTTGCCCTCCTGGGGCTTCTCCTTCGCGGTGTCCGGGATGACGATGCCGGACGCGGTGGTGGTCTCCGCCTCGCTGGCCTGGACGACGATCTTGTCCTCGAGCGGCTTGATGTTCGCCACGTCGATGACCTCCCTATCGGGTGCGTGCTCAGTGATCGGTGGACGGGGCGCCCCGCCGTCGCGGGTGCCGGGACGCCCGTGCGATTGGCACTCTACCCATGAGAGTGCCAGCGGCTCAACGGGCCCGGGGGAGCAACGTCAGGTACGCCATGCCGAGCAGGCCGCGGTAGCCGCGCAGCCACGCGTCGCGGTGGGCGTCGAGCCGCGCGCGGGTCGCTTCCTCCTCCGGGTGCCCGGGGTGGGCCACCAGCCACTCCTCCACGTCGGCGGCGTACCCGGACTCGAAGGCGTCCCACTCGTCGCGCGAGGCGGTCTCCACCCAGCCCGGCCGGAACCCGGCGGCGACGGCGGCGTCGACCAGCCCGGCGAGGTCGGGGTGGTCCGCGGCGGCGGCACCGGGCCACATCCGGGCGAGCCGCTCGGGCGGGGGCGGCGCCTCCCAGAACCCCTCGCCGAGCAGCACCCGCCCGCCCGGCGCGACGAGCCGGTGCAGCGCGGCCAGCGCCTCGGGCAGCCCGCCGGGCATGTCGGCGAGCGCCTGGCTGGACCCGACGCAGAGCACGACGTCGAACGGCCCGGTCACCTCCCGCACCGGCCGGTCGGCGAACTCGGCCCGGTCGGTGAGACCCCGCCGCCGGGCGTCCGCGCGGCCGCGGGCGAGGTCGTCGCCGTCGCGGTCGACGCCGAGCCCCGACGCGCCCTCGACCGCCTCGAGCAGGCCCAGCATCAGCGCACCCCACCCGCAGCCGACGTCGAGCACGGTCCGCGGCCGGGTCGCCGCGAGCCGGGCCACGATCGCGGCCGCGCGGGCGTCGGACAGCGGGCCGTGGTGGGTCAGGCGGGTGAGGCGCGGGACGTCCGTCATCGGCGCGACCGTAGCGGGCGGCGGACGTAGGGTCGCGGCATGCCCACGATCGGATCGCTGCAGGTGTCCCCGCTCTGCCTGGGGGCGAACGTGTTCGGGTGGACCGCCGACCGCGACGCGTCGTTCGCCGTGCTCGACGCCTACGTCGCCGCCGGCGGGAACGTCATCGACACCGCGGACTCCTACATGTGGCGCGTGCCCGGCAACTCCGGCGGCGAGTCGGAGACGATCATCGGCGAGTGGCTGGCGGCCCGCGGCACCCGCGACGACGTCGTGATCGCCACGAAGGTGGGCTCGCTGCCGACGCGGCCGGGCCTGTCCGCCGCGAACGTCGCCGCCGCGTGCGCCGACTCGCTGCGCCGGCTGGGGACCGACCGCATCGACCTCTACTGGGCGCACAAGGACGACCCGGACGCCCCGCAGGAGGAGACCCGCGAGGCGTTCGACGCGCTCCGGCGCGCGGGGTCGGTGCGCGAGATCGGCGCGTCCAACTTCTCCGCGGACCGGCTGCGCAGCGCGCTCGACCTGGGCACGCCCTACGTCGCCGCCCAGCCGCACTACAACCTGGTGGAGCGGGCCGGGTTCGAGGAGGGGCTCGCGCCGCTGCTCGCCGAGCGCGGGATCGCCTGCCTGCCCTACTACGCCCTGGCCAAGGGCTTCCTGACCGGCAAGTACCGCGGCGGGGCGGTCGACAGCGTCCGGGCGCAGGGCGCGAGCGCCTACCTCGACGAGCGGGGCAGGCGCGTGCTCGCTGTGCTCGACGACGTCGCGGCCGCCCACGGGGTGTCCGTGGCGGCGGTCGCGCTGGCCTGGCTCGCCGCCCGGCCGACGGTGGCGGCGCCGATCGCCAGCGCCCGCACCCCCGAGCAGCTCGCCGACCTGCTCCCCGCGCTGACCCTGGAGCTCACCGCCGAGGAGACCGACCGGCTGACGGCCGCGAGCGCCTGACGCCGCCCGACCCGGCCGCCGTACCGGCACCGCGCAGACCCCCGGGCACCGCGCAGACCGCCGGCGGTCTGTGCGGTGACCACGGGGTCTGCGCGGTCGGTCGGGGACCGGCCGGCGCCTCAGCCGACCAGCACCTCGGTGACCGGCATCGACGAGTCGGCCGGCAGGTCCAGCGGCGACGGCGCGGCACCCGCGGCGTGCAGGTGCGCGCCCAGCGCGGCGACCATCGCGCCGTTGTCGGTGCACAGCCCCGGCCGCGGCACGCGCAGCGCGATCCCGGCGGCGTCGCACCGCTCCTGGGCCAGCGTGCGCAGCCGGGAGTTCGCCGCGACCCCGCCGCCGAGCAGCAGGGTGTCCATGCCGCGCTCGGTCGCGGCGCGCACGGCCTTCGCCGTGAGCACGTCGACCACGGCCTCCTGGAAGCTCGCGGCGACGTCGGCCACGGGCACGGGCTCGCCCGCCCGCTCCAGCGCCTCCACCTGCCGCGCGACGGCCGTCTTCAGCCCGGAGAAGGAGAAGTCGAACGGCGCGTCGCGGGGGCCGGTGAGCCCGCGGGGGAAGCGGTAGGCGGCCGGGTCGCCGTCGGCGGCCGCCCGGTCGACGTGCGGGCCGCCGGGGAACGGCAGCCCGAGCAGCCGGGCGATCTTGTCGAACGCCTCGCCCGCCGCGTCGTCGATGGTGGCGCCGAGCGGGGTGACCGGCCCGGCGAGGTCGGGCACGTCGAGCAGGCTGGAGTGCCCGCCGGAGACCAGCAGCGCCAGGCACGGGGGCAGCGGCCCGTGCTGCAGCGTGTCGACGGCGACGTGCGCGGCGAGGTGGTTCACCCCGTACAGCGGCACGTCCCAGGCCGCCGCGTAGGCCTTCGCCGCCGCCACGCCGACGAGCAGCGCGCCGGCGAGCCCGGGCCCGGCGGTGACGGCGACGGCGTCGACGTCGCGGGGCCGCACGCCGGCCGTCGCGAACGCCCGGTGCACCGCAGGCACCATGGCCTGCAGGTGCGCGCGGGAGGCCACCTCGGGCACGACACCGCCGAAGCGGGCGTGCTCCTCGACGCTGGAGGCCACCTCGTTGGCCAGCAGCTCCGGCGCCGGGCCGTCGGCGCGGACGATCCCGATCCCGGTCTCGTCGCAGGACGTCTCGATCCCGAGGACGATCACTGTGCGGTCACCTCCCTGGGGTCCCTGCGCATGGTGTGGGCGTCGGCCCCGCTGGGGCGGTAGTAGCGGCGGCGCAGGCCGACGACCGTGAACCCCTCCGACTCGTACAGCGCCGTGGCCGCCGCGTTGTCCGTGCGCACCTCGAGGTACACCGTCGCGCGCCCGGCGTCGGCCACGGCGAGCAGCTCGCGCAGCAGCGCGCGGCCGATCCCGCGGCCCTGGTGGGCGGGGTCGACGCCGATCGTGTGCACCTCGGCCTCCGCGTGCGGCGGGCCCGCGACGAACGCCAGGCCGGCGTAGCCGACGAGCCGGTCGTCCACCCGCGCGGCCCGGTAGAAGTGGCCCATCGCGAGCTCGTCGCGGAAGGCGCGCTCGCTCCACGGGTCGTCGTCGGGGAACAGCAGGCGCTCCAGCTCGGCGCAGCGGGCCGCGTCGACGGGGCGCAGGTCGTCCAGCACCACCCCGGCCATCACGTGCCCACCTTCTTGCGCGCCCCCGGCTCCACGGCGTCCGGGCGGCGAAGGTAGAGCGGCTCCAGCGGGCCGGGCGCCGCCCCGGAGGCCAGGGCGTCCGCGGCGACGGCGACGAGCCCGGCCACGGACGGCGCCGCGGGCCCGCGCACGGGCAGGCCCGACTCGGCCGCCGACCCGCCGGCCGCCGCGACCGCGCCCAGCCCGGCGATCCGCTCGCGCAGCACCGCGGGGGCGTCGACGTGCGGGCCGGTGACGCGGGTGCCGTCGGCGGCGTAGGCGGCCCAGTAGACCTCGCGGCGGCGGGCGTCGGTGACGGCCAGCCGCACGCCCGGCCCGGCGTCGTGGGCGATCGCGTCGAGGGTGCACACGCCGTGCACCGGCACGTCGAGGGCGTCGCCGAGCGCCGCGGCGGTCACCATCCCGACCCGCAGGCCGGTGAACGGGCCGGGGCCCGCGCCGACGACGACGGCGTCCGCGTCGCGCAGCGTCACCCCGGCCGCGGCGCAGGCGTCCAGCAGCGCGGGCATCAGCAGCTCGCCGTGCTTGCGGGCGTCGCGGGCGACCCGCTCCGCGCGGACGACGACGCCGTCCCCGGTCAGCTCGGCGACGCCCGCCACGACCTCGGGGGTGGCGGTGTCCAGGGCCAGCACGATCACCCCGGAAGCCTACGAGCCGGGTCCGGCCGATCCGATAACGGGCGGACCTGTGGACAACTCCGTCCCGCGCGCCGCCGCCCGCCCGTGACCGTCGGGGACCGCCCGCAGCCTCGGCGCCATGACCGCATCCCCCGTCCCCCTGTCCACCGCCGTCGCGCCGGAGCGCGAGCGGCACCGCGCCCTGGTCGACGCCGCCGTCGCCTGGCAGGCCGGCCGGCCCCGGCACACCGACCCGGACCTGTTCGCCCTGCTCTGCGGGGCGGCCGAGGAGAGCGGCGGTGGCGACGGCGTCTCCCCCACCCGCTGGACCCGCACCGGCGCGGCCCACCTGCTGCGCTGCGACCTGCCGAACTGGTGCGCGGGGCGGCGCTGCCGGTGGCCCGACGGCGAGGTCGACGCCCTGTGGGAGTGGTTCGACTTCCTCCACGCCACCGGCCGGGTCGACCCGTCGAGCGACCCGCTGGCCGAGCTGCGCAAGCCGCTGTGCTGCGCGGGCGGGCTCGACGAGGACGGCAGGCCGCTGCCGGACGGCGCCCCGCCGCGGGTGGAGTGCGAGTGCTTCCTGCCCTACCGCGAGACCGCGCTGCTGCTGGGCGAGCTCGCGCGGGACGCCGTCGACCGCGGGGAGGACGTGCTGGCCCCGCTGCGCCGGGCCCTCGGGCACCGCGGCTTCCCCTCGCCGTGGCCCGACGGCCCGGTCACCGACCCGGACGACCTCGATGACCTGGACGACCCGTCGCGCTGGTCGGGGTCGGGGCCGTGAGCGCGGCGGGTCAGCCGTCCCGGTCGGCCGCCCCGCCGGCCTCGACCCACCGGACCTCGGCCTCGCGCACGTCGTCGTCGCGGCGGTGCAGGCGCACGAGAAGGTGCCGGTCGGCGAGGCGCTCGGCCACGCCCTCGCCCCACTCCACGGCCACCACGGCGGCCGCCAGGTCGGTGTCGAGGTCGAGGTCGTCCAGCTCGGCGGCCACGTCGGTGCCCGCGCCCAGGCCGAGGCGGTACGCGTCGACGTGCACCAGGGGCACCCCGCCCGGGCGCGCCGGACGGTGCTCGCGGGCGATCACGAACGTCGGCGAGGTCACCGTCCCGCCCACGCCGAGCCCGCGGGCCAGCCCGCGCACGAACGCCGTCTTGCCCGCGCCGAGCGGGCCGGAGAGCACCACGAGATCGCCCGCGGCGAGCCCGGCGGCGAGCCGCTCGCCCAGCGCCTCGGTGTCGGTCACGTCCGGCAGCTCCACGGCCGTCCCCTGGGCGTTCACGCCTGCCTCCCGGTCATGCCCGCCGTCCCAGCCGCCGCAGGAAGCCCTTCGGCCCGCGGGCGGCGCTGCGCTCCACGAGCCGCACCAGCGCCTCGTCCACCAGCTCGGGGGTCTCCAGCACCGGGAGGTGGCCGACACCGGGGATCCGCACGAACTCGGCCTCGGGCAGCTCGGCGGCGATCCGCTCCGAGTGCTGGAACGGGATCACCCGGTCGGCCTCGCCCGCCACCACGAGCACCTCGCAGGTCGCCAGGGCGGGCAGGGCGGCCACCCGGTCGTGGGTGCCGACGGTGTCCACGAAGTCGGTGAGGGCGTCCACGGCGTTCGTACTGATCATGGTGTCCACGAGGTCGACGAGCCAGGGCGCCACGTTGCGGTCGCCGTAGGCGAAGCTGCGGGTGATCGACCAGATGAGGTCGCCCGCCACGCCGCGCACCACGCTGACGAGCCGGGGCTGCAGCCGGGCGAGCAGGCCGGCCCCGCGGATCACCGGGTTGTGCCGCGAGAGCAGCGCCGCGGGCAGCCCGCTGGCGCCGACGGCGCCCGCCGAGGTCGAGACGAGCGCCACCCCGGCCACCCGCTGGACGAACAGGTCCGGGTTCTGCTCGGCCAGGGCCATGATCGTCATGCCGCCCATGGAGTGGCCCACGAGCACCAGCGGGCCCTCCGGGGCGAGGGTGCGGATCACGGCGTCGAGGTCGTGGCCGAGCTGGGCGATCGTGCAGCTCTCGCGCGGCGCGCGCTCGGAGCGGCCGTGGCTGCGCTGGTCGTAGAGCACCACCCGGGCGACCGGGCCGGTGAGCTCGGCGAGGGAGCGGCGCTGGAAGTGCCAGGTGCGCCGGTCCAGGGCGAAGCCGTGCACCAGCACGACGGTCAGCGCCGCGCGACCGCCCTCGGGGTCGATGTGCTCGCAGGACAGCCGCACGCCGTCGTCGGCCACCACGGAGGACGGCTCGCCGGGCGGCTGGGTGCCGGGCTCCGTCGCACCGTGCGAGAGCTGGGTGGCGAGCCGGCGGCGGTCGGTGGCGATCTGGCGGCGCTTGCGGGTGGCCGCGCCGACGGCCACCCCCGTCGCCGCCGCGCCCACCACCCCGCCGGCCACCCCGACGGTCTGCCACAGGCCGGGCTTCTTCACGCCGCACCCCCGACGACGGTGCGCGCGACCCGCCTGCCGTGCACGCCGGTGGCGATCTCGTAATGGATCGTGCCGAGCTCGTCGGCCCAGTCCTGGGCGGTCGGCTCGCCGTGCGCCCCGGGCCCGAACAGCACGGCCGTGTCGCCGGTCCGCACGTCGGACCCCGGCCCGCAGTCCACCACCACCTGGTCCATGCACACCCGTCCGACCACCGGGCGCAGCCGCCCGTCCAGCAGCACCTGCATCCGGCCGCGCGCGTTGAGCCGGCGCGGGACGCCGTCGGCGTAGCCCACCGGCAGCAGCGCGAGCACCGTCTCGTGCGGGGTGGTCCACTCGTGGCCGTACGACACGCCCTCCCCGGCGGGCACCCGCTTGGCGAGTGCCACGCGGGCGCGCAGGGTCATCGCCGGGCGCAGCGGGCTCTGCGGCACCGGCCGGTCGAGCGGGTCCAGGCCGTACACGGCGATGCCCGGCCGGACGATGTCCAGGTGCAGGTCCGGGCGGGTCAGGGTGGCCGCGGAGTTGGCCAGGTGGCGCAGCAGCACGCCGCCGCGCCCCAGCCCGCGGTCGCGGGCCGCGCGCCAGGCCGCGTCGAGCCGTTCGGCCTGCACGTCGAGCACGGGGTGGTGCGGGGCGTCGGCGTGCGCCAGGTGCGACCACACGGCCACCACCTCCGCGGTGCCGTCGGCGGTGGCCTTCGCGGCGTCGTCGAGCAGGTCCGGCAGCGCCGCCATGGGGGCGCCGCCCCGGGAGAGCCCGGTGTCGACCTTCAGGTGCAGCCGCACGCGCCTGCCCGCCGCGCGGGCGGCGGCGACGATCGCGGCGAGGTGCTCGCGGGAGGACGCCGACAGGTCCACGTCCGCGGCGATCGCGGCGCCGAAGTCGTCGTCGGGCAGGTGCAGCCAGGACAGCAGCGGGGCGGTGATCCCGGCCGCCCGCAGGTCGAGGGCCTCCTCGATCGTGCAGACCCCGAGCCAGGTCGCCCCGCCCGCGAGGGCGGCGCGGGCCACGGCCTCGGCCCCGTGCCCGTACCCGTCGGCCTTCACCACGGCCATCACCTGCGCCGTCGGCGCCGCCGCCGCCAGCACGCCCACGTTGTGCCGCACGGCCCCCAGATCGACGACCGCCTCGGCCCGTGGACCTCCCGATCCCGTCACGGGCGCATCATCGCATCCGGGGCGGGCGGGCCCGGATCCTGCGGCGTGACCGGGCGGTCACCGTGCGCGGAGAACCTCCACGTCGGGGCGGGTGGGCGCCGGGCGGGCTGTGACGATCGGCACGCCCGCCGGGCCCGGCCCTCACCCGCCGTCGCCGGCGTCATCGGCCGGGGCCGGCCGCCCCGCCCGCGGCACCGGCGTCACCAGCCGCCGGATCGCGGCGGGGACGGCCGCCTGGATCGCGGCGGCGGGGGCCGGGGCGCCCGCGGCGGCGATCTCCGCCGCCCTGGCGTGCAGGTACGCCGCGCAGCCCGCCGCCCACCAGGGCTCCAGGCCGGCCGCGAGCAGGGCACCCACGATCCCCGACAGCACGTCCCCCGAGCCCGCCGTGGCCGCCCACGAGGTCGTCGAGGGGTGCACGAGCGCGCGACCGTCCGGGTCGGCCACGACCGTGGCGTGGCCCTTGAGCAGCACCGTCACCCCGAGCTCGGCGGCGGCGCGGCGGGCGGCCCCGATCCGGTCCGGGCCGACCTCGCCGGCGAGCCGCGCGAACTCGCGATCGTGCGGGGTGATCACCACGGGCCGCCCGCGCACGGCGGCCCGCAGGTCGGCGTGCTGGGCCAGCAGCGTGATCGCGTCGGCGTCGACGCACAGCGGAACCTCGTCGGCGAGGGTCGCCCGCAGCGTCGCGGCGCCGGCGTCGTCGGTGCCCGACCCGGGACCGACCGTCCACGCCTGCACCCGCCCGGCCGAGGCGACGTCGGCCGTCGCCACCACCTCGGGCCGCCGGGCGTGCACGGCCTCCCCCGCGGTGCCGGCGTAGCGGACCATCCCGCTGGTGGCGAGCACGGCCGCGCCGGTGGCGAGCACGGCGGCCCCCGGGTAGACGGCCGACCCGGCCGCGATCCCGACCACGCCCTGGGTGTACTTGTCGTCGGCCGGGCCGGGGAGCGGCCAGCGGGCGGCGACGTCGGCGGCCTCCAGCACGTGGGCGTGCGGGGCGGGCAGGTGCGGCCCCAGCCCGAAGTCCACGAGGTGCACCGGCCCGCACGAGGGGGCGGCGAGCGCGTGCACCGGCTTGCGCGCCCCGAACGTCACGGTGGCGGTGGCCGCGACGGCGGGGTCGTGCACCTCGCCGGTGTCGGTGTCGACGCCCGAGGGCAGGTCCACGGCCACGACGGGCACCCCCGCCCGGGCCGCCGCCGCGACCAGCCCGGCCCCGGGCTCGCGCAGCCCGCCGCGCCCGGAGATGCCGACGATCCCGTCGACGACGAGGTCGGCCCGCGCGACGAGGGCCGGGTCGGGCGCGGCGACCCGGCCACCGGCCCGGCGCAGCGCGGCGAGCCCCGGCGCGTACGCCCGCTCCGGCACCAGCAGCACGGCGGTCACGGCCACGCCGCGGCGGCGCAGCTCGTAGCCGGCCCACAGCGCGTCGCCCCCGTTGTGGCCCGCGCCGACGAGCAGCACCACCCGCCGCCCGGCCGCCCCCGCTCGGCCCGCCCCGTCCAGGGCGCGCAGCCGCGCGAGCACCTGCACCGCCAGGCCGAAGGCCGCCCGGCGCATGATCGTCTCGCCGGGGACCGTCCGCATCATGGCCGCCTCGGCCACCCGGATCTGCTCCGCCGTCCACAGCCCGTACACCCGGTGGAGGTTAGTGCGGCAGTACGTGACCAGCAGCGCTACGGTGCTCGGCGTGACCCGGACCCGCGCCCCCAAGGCCGTCCACGCCGCGCTGGCCGACCTCCGCAAGCCCAAGGACGCGCTGGCCCGGCTCTCCCGGCCCGGCCCGTTCCCGGCGCTGCGCGGCGACCTCGGCATGGTCGGCATCCCCGGCCTGCTGTTCGCCCCCGAGGAGGGTCTCGGGCTGCCCGCGGTCGCGTTCGCGCACGACTGGCTGCAGCCGGCCACGCGCTACGCCGACCTGCTGCGCCACCTCGCCACCTGGGGGATCGTCGCGGCCGCGCCCAACAGCCACCGCGGCGCGCTGCCCAGCCACTCGGGGCTCGCCGCCGACCTGCGCACCACCCTCGACGTCTGCGCGGGCGTGCGACTGGGCGACGGCCGGATCAGCGTGGACGCCCGGCGCACCGCGTTCGCGGGGCACGGCATCGGCGGCGGTGTCGCGCTGCTCGCCGCGGCCGGGCACCCCCGGGTCGCCGCGGTGGTGACGATCGCGATGGCCCAGTCGCGCCCGTCCGCGCTGGACGCCGCCCGCGCGATCACGGTCCCGACGCTGCACATCGGGGCGGGCAAGGACACCGTCGCGCCGGTCGCCGGGCACGCCGAGCCGGTGGCGGCGGCCGCGGGCGGCCCGGTGCTGCTGCGCACGCTGAAGAAGGCGAGCCACACCGGGTTCCTCGACGGCACGCACTGGAGCGACCTCCTGCTCTCCGGCAGCCCCGACGCCCGCACCCGCCGCACCACCCGCGCGCTGGTCACCGCGTTCCTGCTGCGCGAGCTGTGGGACGAGGACGGCGGCGAGGCGCTGGTCGACGGCGACGTGCCCGGCACGGAGCTGGTCGAGCGCACCTGAGTTCTCCCGTTCGGGCCCGCGCCGGCGCCCGGCGAGGCACGATCGGGGCGTGGCGCACGACCTGGACGTGGACCCCGAGCGGCTGCACCCGCTCGCCCGGCGTGCCGCCGGCCTGCTCGACGTCCTCGTCCCGCTGCCCGCGCTCGACCCCGACACCCGCGCCGCCCTCGCGCGCACCCCGCCCGGCGCCGCGGTGCTCGCCGAGGTCGACCGCGCCACGGCCGCGCTCGCCGTCTCCGGCCGGGCGGTCGCCGAGCTCGCG
>JAPLAT010000229.1 GCA_026393175.1 Pseudonocardiales bacterium | reverse complement strand
TCCACCGTCGCACCTCGCCCCTCCCGCCACCCCGCTCCCGGGCCGATCGTCACCGGGGGAGCCCGGTCGCGGCACGGCCGCCGGACCCGGTCGGGTCGGGACCTTCCGCACGTTCCGCGACACCCCGCCGGCTGCGAGCGTCGGCGGGCGTGGGGTCGCCCGACCCCGGAAGGTGGTGACCGTCCGGTGGACACTGCGGTGGACGGCTCGACGACCGCGGCCCTGGCGACCCGGACGCTCCTGGACCGGCTGGTCGCCTCGGGGATCACGGCCGAGCGCGCCCGGTCGCACATCCGCGGTGGGTGGGTGCGGGTGGACGGCCGGATCGTGACCGAACCGGACGCCCCCGCGGGCGCCTCGGTGGAGCTGCGCGTGATCCCGTGGTCGGAGTCCGCGGACTGACCCGCTGGCCTTGCTGCAATCCCCCCGGCCGGTCTCAGGCCGTGATCGTCTCGTCCACCGGGCGGCGCGGCGTCGGCGGCGGGGGCGGGCCCGCGGGCGCCCACCCGACCCGCAGCACGAGCTGGGGGCTGAGCGTGCCGTCGAGCACCCGGGACTGCAGCACCGCCCGGGTGGAGCCGACCTCCAGCGGCTGGCTCAGCGGGCAGGTGGCCAGGCCCAGCACGGTGGCGTGCAGCAGGACCGCGCTGGTCGCCTCCCCGGCCCGCAACCGGGACAGCGGGTCGTCCGACGCGGTGCCCAGCACCAGCAGCATCGCGCCGTCGGCGTCGGCCGCGGGGAGCCCCGGGCCGGCGTCGAGGGTGCCGGTGCCGAAGTGGCGCGCCGCGCGCGGCCCGGCGGCGGGGTCGCGCAGCAGGTTCGCGGCGGGCACGCCGTCGACCGCGGCCCCCGAGCCGGTCCACAGCCGCGTCTCGGTGCGGTAGCCCGCGGTCGCCTCCTGCACGGCGGCCGCCTCGGCGATCGCGTGCAGGACCTCCAGCCGGCGGCGCTCGTCGCGGACCGGCCGCAGCACCGCCCCCTGGCCGGCGGCCCGGTCGACCAGCTCGTCGACGAACCCCCGCGGCACGTCCCAGGTGCCGAAGGGCCGCCGGTCGGTGCGCCGGGTCCCGATCGCCCCGGCGAGGGCCAGGTCCGTCTCCGCCGGGCTGCCGGCCCGCAGCGCCACGGTCGCGACGTGGTCCGGGTCGCCGGGGCGCGGCAGCCGCCGGACCGTCGCGACGACGCCGGCCGCGGCCAGGGCGACCCGCAGGTGGTGCAGTGCGGCCCCGCAGCTGAGCGCGAGGTCCCGGCCGTCCGCGTCGGCGACCGGCAGCCACCGCTCGCGGTCGGCGTGCAGCGTCACCACGCCCGGGCCGACGCGCCAGCGCCAGGGCTGGCTGTTGTGCACGGACGGGGCGCGGGAGGCGAGGGCGATCGCCGAGCGCACGGTGTCCCGGTCGACGCGATCGATCATGGTGGCCTCTCGGTCGTCACGACCGCAGGTCGGCCAGGCCGACGGCACGGTCGGGCAGCAGGGTGGACCGCGCCGGGCCCGCGGGGGGCACGACGGCGACGGGGCAGGGCGCCCGGCGCGCCAGCGTGAGCGCGGGCGACGGGGCGAGGCGGCCCAGCGCGGCGCCGCG
>JAPLAT010000401.1 GCA_026393175.1 Pseudonocardiales bacterium | reverse complement strand
CAAGCTGTTCGAGGAGCGCATCATCTTCCTCGGCGTGCAGATCGACGACGCGTCGGCCAACGACGTCATGGCGCAGCTGCTGTGCCTGGAGTCGGCCGACCCGGACCGCGAGATCAGCATGTACATCAACTCGCCCGGCGGGTCCTTCACCTCGCTCATGGCGATCTACGACACGATGCAGTTCATCCGCCCCGACATCCAGACGGTCTGCCTCGGGCAGGCCGCCTCGGCAGCGGCGGTGCTGCTCGCGGCCGGTACCCCGGGTCGCCGCCTCGCGGTGAAGAACGCCAGGGTGCTGATCCACCAGCCGGCCACCGAGGGCTTCTACGGCCAGGTGTCCGACCTGGAGATCCAGGCCGCGGAGATCTCCCGGATGCGCAAGCTGCTCGAGTCGACGCTGGCCCACCACAGCAACCGGTCCCCGGAGCAGGTGCGCCAGGACATCGAGCGCGACAAGATCCTGACGGCCGACGAGGCCAAGGAGTACGGGATCATCGACGAGATCATCCAGAGCCGGAAGCTCTCCGCCGTTTCCTGAACACTGGCCGGCTCCGGGGCGTCCACGCCCCGGGGCCGACCGCCCGCCGACCCGTCGCCGAAACAGAGCAATCCAGCGCTCCCCGGTGACGGCGTTCGGCAGGTACCGTCACGAGGGTGCGTCCGCCCGTGGGCGCGCCGGATGGGACTGGGGTCTGCACTCATGGCACGCATCGGCGACGGCGGTGACCTGCTCAAGTGCTCGTTCTGCGGGAAGAGCCAGAAACAGGTCAAGAAACTGATCGCCGGACCTGGGGTCTACATCTGCGACGAGTGCATCGATCTCTGCAACGAGATCATCGAGGAAGAGCTGGCCGAGGCCGGTGAGGTGAAGCTCGACGAGCTGCCCAAGCCCGCCGAGATCCACGAGTTCCTCGACCAGTACGTCGTGGGGCAGAGCCAGACCAAGCGCACGCTCTCCGTCGCGGTCTACAACCACGACCAGCGCATCCAGGCGGGCGACAAGGCCCGCCCCGGTGCCGACGGCGACGCGATCGAGATCGCCAAGTCGAACATCCTCATGCTCGGCCCCACGGGCTGCGGCAAGACCTACCTCGCCCAGACGCTCGCGAAGCTGCTGAACGTGCCGTTCGCCATCGCGGACGCCACGGCGCTCACCGAGGCCGGCTACGTCGGCGAGGACGTCGAGAACATCCTCCTGAAGCTCATCCAGGCGGCCGACTACGACGTCAAGCGCGCCGAGACCGGCATCATCTACATCGACGAGGTCGACAAGATCGCGCGCAAGTCGGAGAACCCGTCGATCACGCGGGACGTCTCCGGCGAGGGCGTGCAGCAGGCGCTGCTGAAGATCCTGGAGGGGACCACCGCGTCGGTGCCCCCGCAGGGCGGGCGCAAGCACCCGCACCAGGAGTTCATCCAGATCGACACCACCAACGTGCTCTTCATCGTGGCCGGCGCGTTCGCCGGCCTGGAGAAGATCATCGGTGACCGGGTCGGCAAGCGCGGGCTGGGCTTCGGCGCGGAGATCCGCTCGAAGCACGACATCGACTCGTCGGAGAGCTTCGGGGAGACGCTGCCCGAGGACCTGATCAAGTTCGGCCTCATCCCCGAGTTCATCGGCCGCCTGCCGATCGTGGCGTCGGTGACCTCGCTGGACAAGGAGGCCCTGGTCAAGATCCTCACCGAGCCGCGCAACGCGCTGGTGAAGCAGTACCGCAAGCTGTTCGAGATGGACGGCGTGGAGCTGGAGTTCACCGACGACGCCATGGAGGCCGTGGCCGACCAGGCGATCCTGCGCGGCACCGGCGCCCGCGGCCTGCGCGCGATCATGGAGGAGGTGCTCCTCCCGGTGATGTACGACATCCCCAGCCGCGACGACGTCGCCAAGGTGGTGGTCACCGAGCAGACCGTGCGCAGCAACGTGAACCCCACGATCGTGCCCCGCACCCCGGCCCGCCGGGAGCGGCGCGAGCGGTCCGCCTGACCGTTCGTCCACCGTTCGTCGCACCGCTCGCCGTGCCGATGTCGCCTCCGGTTGCGGGTCACCCTGCGTGAACATAACGTCCCACCGTCCATCCAACGGGCGTGACGGGGGTCCCACATGGCGGTCGGTTTCCTGCAGCGACAGCGCATCGTCGCCGGGCCCGGATGGAGCCGTTGGCTCGTCCCCCCGGCGGCCCTGTCGATCCACCTCGCGATCGGGCAGGCGTACGCCTGGAGCGTGTTCAAGCCCCCGCTGGAGGGCACGCTGCTGGCGGGCAACCCCAGCGCAGGCGTGCTCAGCGCGCTGCCCTTCACGCTCGGCATCATCATGCTGGGCCTGTCCGCGGCCCTGTTCGGCACGAAGGTCGACGCGAACGGCCCCCGCTGGGCGATGGCCGTGTCGTCGGCGTGCTTCGTCTCCGGCTTCCTCATCTCCGCGCTCGGCATGTACACCGGCCAGTACTGGCTGGTCGTGGTCGGGTACGGGTTCGTCGGCGGCATCGGGCTCGGCATCGGCTACATCTCGCCGGTCTCCACGCTGATCAAGTGGTTCCCGGACCGGCCCGGCCTGTCCACCGGCATCGCGATCATGGGCTTCGGCGGCGGCGCGCTCATCGCCTCGCCGCTCACCGCGCAGCTGCTCGGCGCGTTCGGCGGGTCGGGGGAGAACGCCCAGCCCGCCGGGATCGGGCAGACGTTCCTCGTCATGGGCCTGATCTACGCGGTGTTCATGTCGGTGGGCTGGCTGCTCATCCGGGTGCCCGCCGAGGACTGGAAGCCCGCGGGCTGGGACCCCTCGACCCAGAAGGCCGGGTCGCTGATCAGCACGGCGAACGTGTCCGCGGCCAACGCGATCAAGACCCCGCAGTTCTGGCTGCTCTGGGTGGTGCTCTGTTTCAACGTCACCGCGGGCATCGGGATCCTGGAGCGCGCGTCGCCGATCTACCAGGACTTCTTCCGCGACTCCAGCCCCGCGGAGACGCTCGCCGCCGCAGCGGCCGGGTTCGTGGCGATCCTGTCGCTGGCCAACGCGATCGGCCGGATCCTGTGGTCGTCGCTCTCGGACGTGCTGGGCCGCAAGAACATGTACCGGCTCTACCTTGGTGCGGGTGCGCTGCTCTACCTCGCGCTCACGCTCCTGGGCAACACCAACAAGGTGCTGTTCCTGGTCTGCGCGCTGTTCATCCTGTCCTTCTACGGCGCCGGCTTCGCCACGGTGCCGGCCTACCTGCGCGACCTGTTCGGCACCTACCAGGTCGGCGCGATCCACGGCCGGCTGCTCACGGCGTGGTCCACGGCGGGCGTGCTGGGGCCGCTGATCGTCAACGCCATCGCCGACGCGCAGATCGCCGCCGGGGTCGAGGGCCCGGGTCGCTACACCCTGTCGTTCACGATCATGATCGGCCTGCTGGTCGTCGGGTTCGTGTGCAACGAGCTGATCAAGCCGGTGAACGAGAGGTTCCACGAGCCGTCCGGCAGCGGCGCCACGACCACCGAGGGAGCCCGGGCATGACCGACCGTCCGCTGGGCAGCGCCGGGGCGCGCAGCCCCCTGTTCTGGATCCTGCTCGTGCTGGCCTGGCTGTGGGTGGTCGTGCCCTTCACCTACGGCCTCGTCCAGCTGGTGGCGCGCATCCCCGCGCTGTTCAGCGGCTGAGCCGCGGCCCGGTTACGGTCGGACCGTGAGTGGAAGCAGCGACGCCAACGCCCTGACCGAATGGATCACCGCCGTCTCCCAGGAGCTCGGCCTGGAGAACGCCCTGGAGCAGCCGGGCACCGTCGACATGGTGCTGGACCTGACCTCGGACGTCGCCCACGGCGTCAGCCGCCCGGGGGCGCCGGTGACGGCGTTCCTCATCGGCGTGGCGGCGGGCCGGGCCGACGACCCGGCGGTGGCCGCCCGCGACTACGCGGAGAAGATCGGCAACCTGGCGAAGGGGTGGGACTCCGACAGCGAGCGCGGGGTCCCGGCGAACGACCAGTCGCAGCGCGGCTGACGGTCGCGGGGCCGACCCGGCCCCAGGTGCAACGAACGGCACGTCCGTCCACCTCGAGTGGACGGACGTGCCGTTCGTCGTGGCGGGGTCAGCCGGTCATGTCCAGCTGGGCGATCACCCGGGACGGGGTGAGCCGGACGACGAGCTCGCCGGGCACCCCGTTGCGGCGGCCGAACTCCTCGGCCCGGTCCGCCCCCATGTAGCGGCCGCCGATCGCCGTGGCCGTACGGACCAGCTCCTCCGGGTCCTCGCTGGTCGTGGCCGTGCCCTGGATCTGTACGAAGCCGTAGGGCGGCACCTCGGAGTCCACGCAGAGCGCCAGCCGCGGGTCGCGGGCGATCGCCCGGCCCTTCGCCGTGGCCGCCCCGGTGTTGAAGACCAGGTCGCCGTCCTCGACGACGAACCAGATCGGCGCGACGAGCGGGCGGCCGTCGGCTGCGACGAAGGCCAGCTTGCCGGTGCGGGTGCCGGCCATGAGGAACTCCCGGACGTCGGGGGAGAGATCAGCCATGTCCGGACCGTACTGCCCGGGGACCACGGCCCTCCCGCATCGCAGCGGGGTGACACCGCTGCGACTGGATCGGAGCGGTGTCACCCCGCTGCGATGTGGGGGCGGGACGGCGGGGATCGCCCTGCCGTTCGGGACGGCGCGCGGCCCGCCGCTCTCGCCTACCCTGGGAAGCGGATGCGGAGGGGAGTGGGCGCGATGCGGACGGTGTGCGGGTGGGCCCGGCGGGTGCAGGTGCTGGGCCGCGCGTGGCGACCGGCCGTCACCCCGGTGGCGGCGGTCCGGCCGCTGGCCGCCGGCCGCCACCCGCTGCTCACCGACCGGGTCGGGGCCCAGCGCCGGGCCGGGGTGGTCCTCGACCAGGTCGACGGCACCACCTGCGGCAGCGCGGTGCTCGTCGCGCTGTCGGCGTGGGCGGACCCGGCCGAGCTGCGCCGGCTCGAGGGTCCGGGGGAGTCGCAGGCGGCCGCCGCCGTCGGTGGCGCCGCCCCGGCCGTGCGCACCGCGTTCGGCGCCCGGTACGACGCCCGGCAGAAGCAGGTCCACCGCGAGTCCACCCGGTTCTGGCCGCAGGCCCTGGGCACGACGCCGTGGGGGATGGTGCGCTGGCTGCGCCGCCACGTACCCGGCGCGGGGCCCTACCGCGTGCGGCTGGTCGACGACACCGACGCCACGGACGTGCGCCGGCTCGTCGACGCCGTGGAGGAGGCGCTGCGCGTCGGCCGCCCGGTGCCACTGCTGGTCGGGTCCGCGATCCCGCGCCACTACGTGATGGCCACCGGGTTCGACGGCGAGCGCTGGAAGGTCTACGAGCCGACGAGCGGGGAGATCCGCGCGGTGCACCCGTCGGCGATCGGCGGCCGCGCGCTGCGGCTGGGCTTCGACCGGCTGCACGTCGCCCTGCTCCCGAGCTGAGCAGGCGGCTCAGTCCAGCATCGCCTCCGCGGCCTCGGTGATGATCGCCTGCATGGCGTGCCGGGCCGCGGCCGCGTCCCCGGACTGCACGGCCTGGGCGACGTCGGCGTGCAGCCGGATCGCCTCCGGGTTGGGCGTGTCGGGCATGAGCCCGTGGTGGGTGCGGCCGGCGAGCACCTCGGCCACGACGTCGGCCAGCGCCGCGAGCATCTCGTTGCCGGTGGCCTCCAGCAGCGTGCGGTGGAAGACGACGTCGGCGGCCAGGTAGGCCTCCAGGTCGCCGGACCGCCCGTGCACCGCCATGTCCATGACGGCGCCGGTCAGTGCGCCGCACTGGGCGGGGGTCGCGCGCTGCGCCGCGTAGGCGGCGGCCGCCGGTTCGAAGCCGGCGCGCAGCTCGGACAGCGTCCGGAGCTGGTCGTCGCGCCCCGGCCCGGCCAGCCGCCAGCGGATGACCATCGGGTCGAACACGTTCCACGCCGACCGCTCCGCGACGACGACCCCGACCCGGCGCCTGCTGCGCACCATGCCCATCGACTCCAGCACGCGGACCGCCTCGCGCACGACGGTACGCGACACCCCGTAGGTCGCTTCGAGCTCCTCGGCGCGCAGGACGGTCCCGGCCGCCAGGTCACCGCCGGCGAGCGTCCGCCCGAGCCGGTCGAGCAGATCCGCGTGCAGGCCCGTCGTCACGGGGACAGGATCGCACACGGTACGGATCAATGGTCATATGTGAATCGGTACAGTATTGCTTAAGTAGTACTTATTGGCGCACTCTGGGTCCACCTTCGAGGAAGGACCGCAACGATGCCCGTCCATCCAGTCCCCGATCCGCCACTGCTCACCGTCATGGGTGTCTCCGGGTCGGGCAAGACCACCGTCGGGGCCGCACTGGCCCAGCGCCTGCGCGTGCCCTACGCCGACGCCGACGACTTCCACCCGGCCGAGAACGTCGCGAAGATGTCGGCCGGCATCCCGCTCGACGACACCGACCGCCTGCCCTGGCTGCGCTCCATCGGCGAGTGGCTGGCCGGCCACGCCGCGGGCGGCGGCGTGATCAGCTGCTCGGCGCTCAAGCGCGCCTACCGCGACGTGCTCCGCGAGTCCGCGCCGCAGCAGCTGTTCGTGCACCTCTCCGGCAGCCAGGAGGTCATCGCCCGCCGGGTCGCCGGCCGGCCGGGGCACTTCATGCCCGCCAGCCTCGTCGAGTCCCAGTTCGCCACGCTCGAGCCGCTGGGCGAGGACGAGCACGGGCTCGTGCTCGACGTCGACCAGTCCGTCGACGCGCTCGTCGAGGCCTACCTCACCGCCACCGCGGGCCCCACCGATCACACCACCGACCAATCCGCCACGGGAGCAGCGTCATGACCCTCCTCGCCCAGGACGACTTCGTCCCCGTCTACGGCGCCGGGCCGCTGCTGCTCATCGCGGTCGCCGCCGTCGCCCTCCTGCTCGTGCTGATCATGGTGCTGCGGCTGCACGCGTTCGTCGCGCTGATCCTGGTCAGCCTGCTCACCGCGCTGGTCGCCGGGATCCCGGCCGCCGACGCGGTCCCGGCCCTGCTCGACGGGTTCGGCAGCACGCTGGCCAGCGTCGCGCTGCTCGTCGGGCTCGGGGCGATGATCGGGAAGCTGCTGGAGGTCACCGGCGGGGCGCAGGTGCTCGCCGACGGGCTCGTCGGCCGCTTCGGGGAGAAGCGTGCCCCGCTGGCGCTGGGCATCGCCTCGCTGCTGTTCGGCTTCCCGATCTTCTTCGACGCCGGGTTCGTCGTCTTCCTGCCGATCATCTTCAGCGTCGCCCGGCAGTTCGGCGGCTCGGTGCTGACCTACGCCCTGCCCTCGGCGGGCGCCTTCGCCGTGATGCACGCGTTCGTGCCGCCGCACCCGGGCCCGGTCGGCGCGGCCGGGATCCTCGGCGCCGACATCGGCCTCGTGCTGGTCGTCGGCCTGGTCATCGGCCTGCCCACCTGGTACCTCGCGTCCTACCTGTTCGGGCTGTGGGCGGGCAGGCGCACCGTCCTGCCGGTGCCCGCGCTGCTCGACGACGAGCCGACCGCCGCGGGCGGCACCACGATGACCCGGCAGCGCACCGCGCCCCGGTTCTCCACCGTGCTGATCCTGCTGCTGCTGCCGCTGGTGCTCATCCTGCTCAACACGGGGCTGAACACGCTGGCCACCGCGGGCGTCGTCGACGGCGACACCACCACCGTCGGCGCCCTGCGCCTGTTCGGGCAGACGCCGGTCGCGCTGCTCATCACCGTGCTGGTCGCGATGGTCGTGCTCGGCCGCGAGCGGTTCAGCCGCGCCGAGACCGAGAAGATCGTCAACTCCTCGCTCGGCCCGGTCTGCGCGATCATCCTCATCACCGGCGCCGGCGGCGCGTTCGGCGGCGTGCTGCGCACCAGCGGCATCGGCGACGCGCTGGCCGACAGCCTCGGGGCGATCGGGCTGCCCGTCATCGTGGCCGCGTTCCTCGTCGCCACGGCGCTGCGCGTCGCGCAGGGCTCGGCCACCGTCGCGCTGACGACCACCGCGGGCCTGATCGCCCCGGTCGTCGCGGCCGAGGGGCTGAGCTCGCTCGACGTCGCGCTGGTGGTCATCGCCATCGCGGCCGGGTCCACCGTGCTCAGCCACGTCAACGACTCCGGGTTCTGGCTGGTCGGCCGGTTCCTGGAGATGGACGTGAAGACCACGCTGCGCACCTGGACGGTGATGGAGACGCTGATCGGGGTCGTCGGCTTCGCGATCGCGTTCGTCGCCAGCCTGGTCCTGTAGCAAAGGCGGTGGAGGGTGGCTCGTAGACTTGACAGGGTGACCGACACCCCTCCTGCGCGCACGGCCGAACTCCCCTCCCAGTGGAACCCGGGAGAGGTAGAGGCCGGGCTGTACGAGGGCTGGGTGGAGCGCGGGTACTTCACCGCCGACCCGTCGAGCGACAAGCCGCCCTACTGCATCGTCATCCCGCCGCCGAACGTCACGGGCAGCCTGCACCTGGGCCACGCCATGGACCACACGCTCATCGACGTCCTCACCCGGCGGCGCCGGATGCAGGGCCACGACGTGCTGTGGCTGCCGGGCATGGACCACGCGGGCATCGCCACGCAGAGCGTCGTGGAGCGGCGGCTCGCCGAGGCGGGCGAGCCGTCGCGCCGCGAGCTCGGGCGCGAGGCGTTCGTCGAGCGCGTCTGGCAGTGGAAGGACGAGTCCGGCGGCGCGATCCTGGGCCAGATGCGTCGCCTGGGCGACGGCGTCGACTGGTCGCGCGAGCGGTTCACCCTGGACGAGGGGCTGTCCCGCGCGGTCCAGACGGTCTTCCGGCAGATGTTCGACGAGGGCCTGATCTACCGGGCCGAGCGGCTGGTCAACTGGTCGCCCGCGCTGCAGAGCGCGATCAGCGACATCGAGGTCGAGCACCGCGAGGTCGAGGGCGAGCTCGTCTCCATGCGTTACGGGGACGGCGACCGCTCCATCGTCGTCGCCACCACCCGCGTCGAGACGATGCTCGGCGACACCGGCATCGCCGTGCACCCCGACGACGAGCGCTACGCCCACCTCGTCGGCACCACGATCACGATGCCGATCACCGGCCGCGAGATCCCGGTCGTCGCCGACGCCTACGTCGACCCGGAGTTCGGCTCCGGCGCGGTCAAGATCACCCCGGCGCACGACCCCAACGACTTCGAGATGGGCCGCCGGCACGGCCTGCCGATGCCGACGATCATGGACGAGGCGGGCGTCATCGCGGGCACCGGCACGCGCTTCGACGGCATGGACCGTTTCGAGGCCCGCGTCGCGGTGCGCGAGGAGCTCGCCGCGCAGGGCCGGATCGTCGCGGAGAAGCGGCCCTACGTGCACAGCGTCGGGCACGACTCGCGCACCGGCGCCGTCATCGAGCCGCGGCTGAGCCTGCAGTGGTTCGTCAAGGTCGAGGCGCTGGCCAAGGCGGCGGGCGACGCCGTCCGCTCCGGGGAGACCACCATCCACCCGCCGGAGATGACGGCGCGCTTCTTCGAGTGGGTCGACGGGATGCACGACTGGTGCATCTCCCGGCAGCTGTGGTGGGGCCACCGCATCCCGGTCTGGTACGGCCCCGACGGCGAGACGGTGTGCCTCGGGCCCGACGAGGAGGCCCCCGAGGGCTGGACGCAGGACCCCGACGTCCTCGACACGTGGTTCTCCTCGGGCCTGTGGCCGTTCTCCACGCTCGGCTGGCCGGACAAGACCGAGGACCTGGAGCGCTACTACCCGACCTCGGTGCTGGTCACCGGCTACGACATCCTGTTCTTCTGGGTCGTCCGGATGATGATGTTCGGCACCTACGCGATGGGCGCCTCGCCGTTCCGGCACGTCTACCTGCACGGGCTGATCCGCGACGAGCACGGCAAGAAGATGTCGAAGTCCAAGGGCAACGTCATCGACCCGCTCGCGCTCATCGACGAGTTCGGCGCCGACGCCCTACGCTTCACCATCGCCCGCGGCTCCAACCCGGGCACCGACATGTCGCTGTCCACCGAGTGGGTCGCGGGGTCGCGCAACTTCGGCACCAAGCTGTGGAACGCCACCCGGTTCGCCCTGGCCAACGGCGCGGACCCGCACCTGCCGCTGCCCGCGGAGCCGACGGACGCCGACCGCTGGATCCTCGGGCGCCTGCGCGAGGTGCGCGAGCAGTCCGACGCGCTGCTGGAGGGCTTCCAGTTCGCCAAGGCCACCGAGGGGCTCTACCACTTCACGTGGGACGAGCTGTGCGACTGGTACCTGGAGCTGGCCAAGCCCCAGCTCGACGACTCGGCCACGGCCGACGGCACCCGCGCGGTGCTCGGCCACGTCCTCGACGCCCTGCTGCGGCTGCTGCACCCCACGATGCCGTTCCTCACCGAGGTGCTGTGGAAGGCGCTCACCGGCGGCGAGTCCGTCGTCGTCGCGCCGTGGCCGGGGGAGGACACCGGGCTGCCGGTCGACCCGGCCGCGGTCGCCCGCGTCACCGCCGTCCAGAAGCTGATCACCGAGGTCCGGCGCTTCCGCACCGAGCAGGGCCTGCCCGACCGGCGCTCGGTCGCGGCGCGGCTCGTCGGGATGGACGCGGCCGGGCTCGCCGGGCACGAGCGCGCCGTGCGCTTCCTGACCCGGCTCGACCCGCCCGGCGAGGGCTTCGCCCCGACGGCCACGGTGGACGTCCTGCTCGCGGCGGGGTCCATCCACGTCGAGCTGGACACCTCGGGCGCCATCGACGTCGCGGCCGAGCGGGCCCGGCTGGGCCGCGACCTCGCCGCGGCGCAGAAGGAGCTGGACCAGGCCGACAAGAAGCTGGGCAACCCCAAGTTCGTGGAGAAGGCCCCGGCGCCGGTCGTGGAGGGCATCCGCGAGCGGCGGGCCGCCGCCGTGGCCGAGATCGAGCGCGTCACGGCCCGGCTCGACGCGCTGCCCGCGTCGTGAGCGGTCCGGAGGGCGAGGGCGAGATCCCGGCGCCCGAGGCTCGCGACATCGAGGACGGCGTGATCTCGCACGTCCTGGACGCGATCCGGGGCGCCGACTCACCGTCGGTGATCCCGGAGACCTCCACCGTCGCGGACTTCGCGGAGTTCCTCGCCGTGGAGGCCGAGCTCGACGCGCGCTGGCCCGAGACGGTGATGGAGCCGTCGCTCGAGCGGATCTCGGCGCTGGTGGACGTGCTCGGCGAGCCGCACCGCGGCTACCCCGTCGTGCACCTGACCGGCACCAACGGCAAGACCTCCACCGCCCGCATGGTCGACGCGCTGCTCACCGAGATCGGCCTGCGCACCGGCCGCTACACCAGCCCGCACCTGCAGCGGGCCACGGAGCGGATCAACGTCGACAACCGGCCCGTCAGCCCCGAGCGGTACGTGCGGCTCCACCGCGACGTGGCGCCCTTCGTCGACATCGTGGACGCGAAGCTGGGCCGGCTGAGCAAGTTCGAGGTGCTCACCGGCATGGGGTTCGCCGCGTTCGCCGACGCGCCGGTGGAGGCCGGGATCGTCGAGGTCGGGCTGGGCGGGCGCTGGGACGCCACGAACGTCGCCGACGCGACGGTCGCGGTGATCACCCCGATCGGGCTCGACCACGCCGAGTTCCTCGGCACCGACGTGCTCGGGATCGCCCGGGAGAAGGCCGGGATCATCAAGCCCGGATCGGTCGCGGTGCTCGCGACCCAGGACAAGGAGGTCGCGGCGGTCCTGCTGGAGCGCTGCGTCGAGGTCGACGCCCAGGTGGCCCGCGAGGGTGCCGAGTTCGGGGTCGTCGAGCGGGAGGTCGCGGTGGGCGGGCAGCGGATCGCGCTGCGCGGCCTGTCCGGCACCTACGACGACATCTTCCTGCCGCTGCACGGCGAGCACCAGGCGTCCAACGCGGCGCTGGCCCTGGCCGCGGCCGAGGCGCTGATCGGCGCCGGCCCGACGCAGCCGCTGGACCCCGACGTGGTGCGCGCGGCGTTCGCCTCGGTCACCTCGCCGGGGCGGCTGGAGCGCCTGGCGGCCGGAACCGGGGTGCCGACCGTGCTCGTCGACGCCTGCCACAACCCGCACGGCGCCCGGGCGCTGGCCGCGGCGATCACCACGGAGTTCCGCTTCACCCGGCTGGTCGGGGTGATCGGGGTGATGCGCGACAAGGACGCCCGCGGCCTGCTCGCGGAGCTCGAACCGGTGCTGGACGAGGTCGTGATCACCGCCAACTCCTCGCCCCGGGCGATGGACCCCGACGAGCTGGGCGCGCTGGCCACCGAGGTCTTCGGCGCCGAGCGGGTCAGCGTCGAGCCCGTGCTGGGCGTCGCCGTCGAGCAGGCGGGGGAGCTGGCCGAGGAGGGCGGGGAGTCCGGGGTCGGCGTGCTCGTCACCGGCTCGGTCGTCACGGCGGGGGAGACGCGCACGCTGTTCGGGAAGGAGCCGTCGTGACCGAGTTCGCGAGGTCACCATCGGGCGCAGCAGAGTCGGGCACGGGAGCGACGAGCGCGAGCGAGGAGCGGACGTGACCGCGCCGGACCCGATGAAGGGCGTCCGGGGGGTGTTCGCGGCGACGCTGGTGCTGGAGGCGATCGTCGTCCTGCTGGCGTTGCTGGTGCTGCCGAAGTTCGGCGACGGCGCCACCCCGCTCGGGGTCGGGCTGATCGCGGCGGTGGCCGTGGCGATGGTCGTCGCCTCGGGGCTGCAGCGTCGGCCGTGGGGCCTGGGCCTGGCGCTCGCCCTGCAGGTCGCGGTGCTGCTGTGCGGGTTCCTCGTGCCCGCGCTGACGATCATGGGTGTGGTGTTCGTGCTGGTCTGGGCGGGGCTGCTGTTCCTGCGCCGCGACGTCGCGCTGCGGATGGAGCGCGGCGAGCTGCCCTCGCAACAGGTCCCCGATCCGTAACCTCCGTCCGGGCCGGGACGCGGGACACTCCTCGGGTGACCGCGTTCCTGCGCCGCCCCGCCGTGCTGGTCGGGCTGGCCGTCGCCGCCGTGCTGGCCGTCGTCGCGCTCGTGCTGTTCGAGCCCTGGAAGCTCGTCGTCGACCGCACGGTGGACGAGGCGCTCCCCGGCGCGACCGCACCCGCCGTCCCCGTCGGGGAGGGCCCGAAGTCCACCGCGGCCGCGCCCGCCGGACCGGTGGAGCTCTTCCGCGGCGAGCTGATCAGCCACGAGCACGCCAGCAGCGGCTCGGTCGTCGTGCTGGGGCTGCCCGACGGCTCGCGCGTGCTGCGCCTGGAGGACCTCGACACCAGCGACGGCCCGCTGCTCAAGGTCTGGCTCACCGACGCGCCGGTGATCGAGGGCCGGGACGGCTGGTTCGTCTTCGACGACGGCGCGGTCGTCGACCTGGGCGAGCTGAAGGGCAACATCGGCAGCTCGAACTACCCGGTCCCCGCCGACGCCGACCTGTCGCGGCTGACCAGCGTGAGCATCTGGTGCGAGCGCTTCGCGGTGTCCTTCGCCGCGGCCGCCCTGCAGCCGGTGGCCTGAGGGCCCGCCGATACCCTGGTCCGCGTGACTGAACGCACCCTGGTCCTCGTCAAGCCCGACGGCGTCGAGCGCCGGCTGATCGGCGAGGTCCTCGCCCGGATCGAGCGCAAGGGGCTCGACGTCGTCGCGCTGGAGCTGCGCACCGTCGACCGCGAGCTCGCCGCCCAGCACTACGCCGAGCACGACGGCAAGCCCTTCTTCGACTCGCTGCTGGAGTTCATCACCTCCGGTCCGGTCCTGGCCGCCGTGGTGGAGGGCCCGCGGGCGATCGCCGCATGGCGCCAGCTCGCGGGCGGCACCGACCCCGTCGAGAAGGCCACCCCCGGCACCATCCGGGGCGACTTCGGCCTGGAGACCCAGTCCAACCTCGTCCACGGCTCCGACTCGCCGGAGAGCGCCGCCCGGGAGATCAAGCTCTGGTTCCCGCACCTCTGACCGTCACCCCGGACGGGGCGCCGCGCCTCGTCCGGGACCTCGGTGACCTCTGGCTCGCCGTCACCCGCGCCGGCGGCGCCGTCGGGCACCTGCCCGACGCCGACGAGGCCGACGTCCGGGCCGACGCCGCCCGGGCGGTGGCGGAGGTCCTCGACGGGCGGGCGCACCTGCTCGCCACGCCCGGACCCACCAGCGTCGTCTTCCTGCGGCCCGGCGCCGCGCCCCGCTTCGTGCACCGCGGCGAGGTCGTGCGGCTGATGGTGCACCCCGCCGCGCAGGGTCGCGGGCTCGGCCGGGCGCTGCTCGACGCGGCCGTCGCGCACGCCCGCCTGCTCGGCCTCGAGCAGCTGCTGCTCTCCGCCCGCGGCGGCACCACGCTGCCCGCCTTCTACGCCGGGCTGGGCTGGACCGAGGTCGGCGTCTTCCCGCGCGCCCTGCACCTGGGCGGCGGGGAGCGCCGCGACGAGCACTGGTTCCAGCTCCTGCTCTAGGGGCGCGCCGCCGCTGTTCCCGGATCGACAAGCCGGGTGTCGGGGACGCCGGTTACCGTCGTGGCATGGGGGACGGACTGGTCCAGGCCCGGGGCCTGCGCAAGCGCTTCGGGGATTTTGAGGCGGTCAGGGGCGTGGACGTCGACGTCGCCCCCGGCGAGGTGTTCGGCTTCCTCGGGCCCAACGGCGCCGGCAAGTCCTCCACGATGCGCATGATCGCCTGCGTGTCCCCGCGCAGCGGCGGCACGCTGCAGGTGCTGGGGATGGACCCCGACGTCGACGGCCCACGCATCCGCGCCCGCATCGGCGTCGTGCCGCAGCTGGACAACCTCGACAACGAGCTCACCGTTCGGCAGAACCTGCAGGTCTACGGCCGCTACTTCGGGCTCTCCCGGCGCCACGTGCGGGAGAAGGCCACCGAGCTGATGGAGTTCGCGCAGCTCGGCGACCGGGCCGACGACGCCGTCGAGCCGCTGTCGGGCGGCATGAAGCGCCGGCTCACCATCGCCCGGTCGCTGGTCAACGACCCGGAGCTGCTGTTGCTCGACGAGCCCACCACCGGCCTCGACCCGCAGGCCCGCCACCTGCTGTGGGAGCGGCTCTACCGGCTCAAGCGCGAGGGCGTCACGCAGATCATCACCACCCACTACATGGACGAGGCCGAGCAGCTGTGCGACCGGCTCGTCGTCATGGACGGCGGGCTGATCGTCGCCGAGGGGGCGCCGGCCGAGCTCATCGAGACCTACTCCACCCGGGAGGTGCTGGAGCTGCGCTTCACCCCGGAGCAGCGGCCCACCGCGGACGCGCTCGCGTCCCTGGGCGAGCGCGTGGAGGAGCTGCCCGACCGGCTGCTGCTCTACACCGCCGACGGCGAGCACGCCCAGGGCGCGGTCCACCGGGCCGGGCTGCGGCCGCTGTCCGCGCTGGTCCGCCGCTCGTCGCTGGAGGACGTGTTCCTCCGGCTCACCGGCCGCACGCTGGTCGACTGATGGACGCCCCCGTCACCGCCGCCCCGTCCACCGGCCGGGTGCTGCCCGGCCTGCGCGGCGTGCTCGTCGTCGTCGAGGGCTACTGGACCTGGTACCGCCGCAACTGGCGGGCCACCGCCGTGTCCTCGGTGCTGCAGCCGCTGCTGTTCCTGCTCGCGTTCGGCGTCGGCTTCGGCACGCTCGTCGAGGGCGGCGGCCGGGCCGCGGAGGCCACCGGCGGGGCGAGCTACCTCGTCTGGCTCGCGCCGGCCCTGCTGGCCGTCTCGGCCGTGCAGAGCGCGGCGTTCGAGTCCACCTACCCGGTCCTGTCCGGCTTCAAGTGGCAGCGGGTCTACCACGCGATGAGCGCAGGGCCGCTCACCCCGGCGCAGGTGGCGCTGGGCCACCTGGGCTGGACGGTGCTGAAGTCGGCCGGGTCCGGGGCGATCTACGTCGCCGTGATCGCGCTGTTCGGGGGCGTCGCGAGCCCGGGCATCCTGCTCTCGCTGCTCGCCGCGGTGCTCACCGGGGCGGCCGTCGCGTCGCTGATCATGGCCTTCGCGGCCACGGTGGAGAGCGAGGGCGCCGCGTTCAACTCGATCTTCCGGTTCGTCGTCATCCCCATGACGCTGTTCTCCGGCACGTTCTTCCCGGTCGACCGGCTGCCGGAGTGGGTACAGCCGCTGGCCTGGGTCTCGCCGCTGTGGCACGGCACGGTGCTGGCCCGCGACGCCGCCCTGGACGTGTGGCGCCCGCTGCCCGCGCTGGGCCACGTCGCCTACCTCGTCGCGCTGCTGGCCGTCGGGACGGTGCTGGTCACCCGCCTGTTCACGAGGAGGCTGTCCCGGTGAGCGCCGCACCGACGGTCGCCCGCGCGGTGCCGGGCTGGGCCCGGCTGCTGCCCGGGGGCTCCTACGCCGGCCGGTCCCGGGTGCTGCTGGAGCGCTCCGCGCTGGTGTCGCGGCGCGGCTGGCTGGTGTTCGTGTCCGGGTTCTTCGAGCCGGTGTTCTACCTGCTCGCGATGGGGCAGGGGCTCGGGTCGCTCGTCGGGGCGCTGCCCGGCCCGGACGGCGCGCCGATCAGCTACGCCGCGTTCATCGCCCCCGGGCTGCTCGCGGCCTCGGCGATGAACGGCGCGGTGTTCGACTCCACCTACAACGTGTTCTTCAAGCTCAAGTACGCCAAGCTCTACGACGCGATGCTGGCCACGCCGCTCGGGGTGGTCGACGTCGCGCTGGGGGAGATCGGCTGGGCCCTGGTCCGCGGGGGCCTCTACGCGCTGGGCTTCCTCACCGTCATGTTCGGCTTCGGGCTGCTCACCTCGCCGTGGGCGCTGCTCGCCCTGCCCGCCGCGCTGCTGGTGGCGTTCGCGTTCGCCGCCGTCGGCATGGCGGCCACGTCGTTCATGCGGGGCTGGCAGGACTTCGACCTCGTCACCCTCGCGGTCCTGCCGATGTTCCTGTTCTCCACCACGTTCTACCCGCTGTCGGTGTACCCGCCGGTGCTGCAGACCCTGGTGCAGTGCCTGCCGCTCTACCACGCCGTGGAGCTGATGCGCGGGCTGACCACGGGCGCCGTGCACGTCGGGATGCTGGGCAACCTGGGCTACTTCGTGGTGATGACGGTCGTCGGGGTGGCCGTGGCCTCGCGCCGGCTGAACGCGCTGCTGCTGCGCTGAGCGGGGGAATCCGCCCGTCGGGCGACTGGGGTGGCCGGGGTCGCGCGGCGGGCCGATGATGTGCGGCATGACCGTCGTCTCCCGTCGCTCCACCGCCGACCTGGTGCGTGGTGGCGCCGTCGCCGTGCTGGCCGTGGTGCAGGTCGTGGTGTCCGGGCTGGGGGGCAGCGGTGCCGTGGGCGAGTCCGTCGGGGTGGTGGCACGCGACTACGCCACGCCGCTGCTGGCGGCCGGCTGGGCGTTCGCGATCTGGGGGCCGATCTACGTGGGCTTCCTCGCCTACGCGGTCTACCAGCTGCTCCCCGGCCAGCGCGGCCGCGAGGTGCACCGGCGCACCGGCTGGTGGCTGGCGGCGTCGGCCGCGCTCAACGCGCTGTGGATCCTCGCGTTCGGGGCGCGCGCGGTGCCCGTCGCGGAGCTGCTGATCATCGGGCTGCTCGTCTGCCTGGCCGTCGTGTTCGGCCGGCTCTCCCGGGTCCCGGCCGAGGGGGTGCTCGAGCGCGTCGTCCTCCGCGGGGTGGTCGCGCTCTACTGCGGGTGGGTGTCGCTGGCCACCGTGCTGGGCACGGCGGCCACCGGCGTGTGGGCGGGGCTGCCCGGCGAGGGGGCGCTGGCCGACGTGGCCGCGCTGGTCGTGCTGCTCGCGGCGGCCGCGATCCTCGCGTGGGTCGTCCTGTCCGGCACCGCGGTCGTCGCCTACGCCGCGGCGGCGGTGTGGGCACTGGCCGGGATCGTCGCCGACGGCCCGTCGGTGCTCGTCGTCGTGGCGAGCGTGCTCGCGATCCTCGTCGTCGTCGCGGCGACGGCGCGGCGGCTGACCACGGCGGGCAACCCGGTCCGCGCCGCGTTCGGCTGACGTCCGCGGGGTAGCGTCCCCCGGACGGATCGACGCGGGAGGTAGTCATGATCACCGGGAGCCTGGTCGCCCTGGTCACCCCGATGCACGAGGACGGCTCGATCGACCACGAGGCGCTCGTCGCGCTCGTCGACCGCCAGGTCGGGGCCGGCACCGCCGCCATCGTGTCGGTGGGCACAACGGGGGAGTCGGCCACGCTGAGCGTCGCGGAGCACACCGACGTCATCCGGCGCACGGTCGACGCCGTGGCCGGGCGCGTGCCCGTGATCGCCGGCACCGGCGCCAACTCCACCGCGGAGGCGATCCACCTCACCGGTGCGGCGAAGGCGGCGGGCGCGGACGCGGCGCTGCTGGTCACCCCGTACTACAACAAGCCCCCGCAGGAGGGCCTCTACCGGCACTTCCGCGCCGTGGCCGAGGCCGTCGACATCCCGCAGATCCTCTACAACGTCCCCGGCCGCACGGCCTGCGACATGCTGCCCTCCACCGTCGCCCGGCTGGCCGAGGTGCCGAACATCGTGGGCCTCAAGGAGGCGCTGGGCGACCTCGACCGGGTGCGCGAGCTCGTCGCGCTGGGGCTGCCGGACTTCGCGCTCTACTCCGGCGACGACGCCACCGCCCGCGCCAGCATCCTCGCGGGCTTCCACGGCGACATCTCCGTGACGGCCAACGTGGCCCCGGACGCGATGGCCCGGATGTGCGCCGCCGCCCTGGCCGGGGACGCCGAGAAGGCCGCGGTCCTCGACGCCGACCTGGCGGGCCTGCACCGTGCGCTGTTCGCCGAGCCCAACCCCATCCCGGTGAAATGGGCGCTCGGCGAGCTCGGCCTGGCCGCGGGCGGCATCCGCCTCCCGCTCGTCCCGCTGGACCCGATGCACCACGAGGACGTCCGCGCGGCGCTCGCGGCGGCGGGCCTGCTGGGCGGGTAGCCGGGCGCGGACGCCGACGCCGGTCCGCACAGCGCCTGCTCCGTCGGGGGCCGCCCGACGTCGCAGACCCACGGGCACCGCGCAGACCGCCGGCGCCCTGCGCGGTCGCCACAGGGTCTGCGCAGTGCCCCGGGGTCTGCGCGGTGCCGGGGAGCGTGCGCGGTGCCGACGGCCCGCGCCGGGACGGTCAGGCCGTCGCGCCCGCCGCCCGGGCCGCGGTGCGGGCAATGCCGTCGACGACGGTCGGCCAGACCCACCGGGCCAGGTCGTGGCCCATCCCCGGCACCTCCAGCAGCTCGGCGCCGGGGATCGCGGCCGCGGTGGCCCGCCCGCCCGAGGGCAGGATCACCCGGTCCCGCAGGCCGTGCACGACCAGGGCGGGCATCGTCAGCCTGCGCAGGTCCGCGGTGCGGTCCCGCTCGCCCACGCACGCGGCGAGCTGGCGGCCGCCGCCGTCCTCCCCCCGGTCGCGGGCCGCCGCGCGGCGCACCGTCACGCGCACGTCCTCGTCGTCCTGCGCCGTGCGCCCGGCCGAGCCGATCCGCCGGAAGCTCGCCACCATTCCCTCGACGGGGTCGGCGGCGGGCGGGCGGAGGAAGTCCGGGACCCGCCGCCACGACATCTTGCCGGTGCGGCCGTCGCCCGGCCGCCCCATGATCGACACCAGCGAGCGGGTGCGCCCGGGGTGCCGGATCGCGACCTCCTGGGCGACCATCGCCCCGAGTGAGGCGCCCACGACGTGCGCGCCCCGGGGGTCGACGTGCGCGATCAGGCCGGCGGCGTCGTCGGCCATGTCGCCGAGGGTGTAGGCGGGCGTGGCGCGGCGGGTGAGGAACTCCCACGCCGTGATGCCCCGGCCGGGCACCCGGCTGGAGCGGCCGACGTCGCGGTTGTCGAAGCGCACGACGTGGAAGCCGCGGCGCACGAGCAGGGCGCAGAAGTCGTCGCGCCACCACTCCATGGACAGGTTCAGGCCCATCACGAGCAGGACCGTCGGGTCGCGGGGGTCGCCCAGGGACTCGTAGCAGAGGCGGACGTCCCCCACCCGCACGGTGCGCTCGTTCATCGTGACGGCCTTCGGCCCCGCGGACCCGTCGGTTCGGCGGGCGCTCAGGTGCGCGACAGGCCGGGGTTGTCGTGGCGGCCCGCCCGGGCCCGCTGCTCGCGGGCGGCGTCCGGGTCGCCCAGCCGGGCGCGGTGCCGGGCGGCGCGGACGGCGAACTCGCCGAGCCCCATCCGCTCGGCGCGGTCGGCCAGCACGCGGGACTCGGCCACGGCCGCGGGCCCGTCGAACGACGCCGTCACCGTGCAGAGGGTGTCCCGGACGTGCAGCTCGATCCAGCAGCACACGTCGGCGGTGGCGACGAGGGTGTCGCGGGTGCTGCGCAACGCGGCCGCCGCTCCCGCGGGGTCGCCGCGCCGGGCCCGGGCCGAGGCCACGCCGCGCCCGGTGAGCGCGATCCAGCACGCGTCGTCGAGGACCTCGGCCAGGGTGCGCGCGTCGGCGAACACCGTCTCCGCCTCGGCGGTGCGGCCCGCCCGCAGCAGCACCTCGCCGTGCAGGAACTCCACCCACGGCCGCATCGAGGTCCAGTCCAGCCCGGTCACCATCGCCCGGGCCAGCGCGACGTCGGCCTCGGCCTCCTCGTCCTCGTCACGCTGCAACCGGGCGCGGGCGCGCATGGCCAGGGCGGCCGCGGCGGCGCGGGGCCGGTCCGCGGCCTCGGCGAGCGCGACGGCCCGGTCCAGCTCGGCCACCGCCCCGGCCGACGCGAGCGTGTCCACCAGCGCGAACCCCCGCCCGTACGCGACCCCGGCCTCCGCCTCCGACCGCCCGGCCGCGGCGGCGTCGGCGCGGGCGAGGTGGAGCCGTGCCGCCGCCTGGTCGCCCGTCGCGGTGGCGACGAACCCCAGCTCGCGGCGGGCCAGCGCGGCGACGTCGGCCAGCCCCTCCCGGGTGGCCAGCCGGTCGGCCTCGCGCAGCGCCGCGGCCGCGCCGCGGTCGGTGCTGGCGACGGCGTGGACGTAGCCGCGGCCGTAGTGGGCCAGCGCCTCGGCCAGCACGGCGTCGTCGCCGAGCGCCCGCGCGCGGCGCACCGCGCCGGCGAGGATCGCGGTGCCGTCCCGGGCCGCGCCGGCGTCCATCACCTGCTCGCCGATCCGGACCAGGTCCCGCACGGCGCCGCGCCCGGCGGGGGAGAAGGTCCGGCCGCGGTGCGTGCGCTGCAGCCGCGCCCCGGCGAGGGCGAGGTCGCGGCGGCGGCCGTGCAGCCACACCGCGAACTCGGCGACGTCGGGCTCGGCGCCCTCCAGGAGCGGCAGGGTGGCCTCGGCCGCCGCCCAGGCGGACGGGGACCGGCCGGCCAGCACGTCGAGCACGTCGACGTGCACGCCGTCGGCGACCGTGCAGTGCAGCGGGTCGCCACCCACGCGGACCGCGTCCCCCAGCGCGCGCCGGGCCTGGCTGAGCGTCCAGCGCAGCGCGGCCTGCGGGTCGGCGGCGTCCGGGAACAGCAGGTCGATCGCGCGGCTGCGGGGGACGGGTCCGGTGGAGCACAGCAGCAGGGCCAGCAGGGCCCACGGCTTGCGGCCCCGCCCGGGTGGGGCCGCCGCGCCCACCACGTGGGGCGGACCCAGCAGCCGCACGACCGTCATGGCCCCACTCTCCTCCGCGCCCCGTGCCGCCGTCAGGTCCGAACGGCGGTGACCAGCAGGAACTCCGCCTGCCACGCCCCGTCCGAGCGGGTCTCCTCCAGCATCTGCAGGAACGCGGCGTCGAGCTCGGCGGCCCGGTCGGCGTCGAGGCCGCGGTAGACGGAGATGGTGGGGCCGTAATGGCGCTTCCACCACTCGCGGAACGCCTCCGGGCCGTCGGCCACGGCGAAGGTCGTGGTGCGCCGCTGCGCCCGCAGGTCGCGCACCCCGTCACCGAGCAGCGTCCGGACGTGCTCCTCGCGGCCCCAGAGCGGACCGGGCGACGCGCCGGGCGGGGGCGCCGGGGCGAACGGCTTCATCGTGGCGAACAGGCGGCCGACGAAGCCCTCCGGCGTCCAGTTCAGCAGGCCGATCGTGCCGCCCGGGCGGCAGACGCGCAGCAGCTCGCCCGCGGCCCGCTCGTGGAACGGCGCGAACATCACCCCCACGCAGGACAGCACGGTGTCGAACTCGCCGGTCTCGAAGGGCAGGGCGTGGGCGTCGGCCTCGACCCACTGCAGCTGCGCCCCGCGCGCCGCGGCGATCCGCTCCCCCTCGGCGAGCAGCTCGGGGGTGAGGTCGGAGGCGACGACGTCGGCGCCGGTCAGCGCGGCGGGGATCGCCGCGTTGCCGGTGCCCGCCCCGACGTCGAGGACGCGCTGCCCGGCCGCGACGCCGGCCGCCTCGACCAGGGTCGCCCCGAGGTCGGGGATCAGATCGGCGGCGACGGTGGGGTAGTCGCCCGAGGCCCAGAGGGCGCGGTGCTTGGCGCGGACGGCGGTCAGGTCGGGTGTCGTGGTGGTCATGGGCCCACCGTCGCGTCCGGGCGTGTGCGGGAGCGTGTGCGTCGCGCGGCTACCCTGGTGCAGCGTGACACCTCCCACCGTCTGGTCCGACCTCGAGCCGCTGCTGCCCCGCGTCGCCAAGCCCGTGCAGTACGTGGGCGGGGAGTTGAACGCGCGCACGAAGGACTGGGACGCCGCCGACGTGCGGTGGGCGCTGATGTACCCGGACGCCTACGAGGTGGGCCTGCCCAACCAGGGCATCCAGATCCTCTACGAGGTCCTCAACGAGCGGGCCGACGCGCTGGCCGAGCGCTGCTACGCCGTCTGGCCCGACCTCGAGGCCCTGATGCGCGAGTCCGGGGTGCCCGCGTTCACCGTCGACGCGCACCGCCCGCTGGGGGCGTTCGACGTCCTGGGCGTCAGCTTCTCCACCGAGCTGGGCTACACGAACCTGCTCACCGCGCTCGACCTGGCCGGGATCCCGCTGCACGCCGCGGACCGCGACGAGAGCCACCCGCTCGTCGTCGCGGGCGGGCACGCGGCGTTCAACCCGGAGCCGATCGCGCGGTTCGTCGACGTGGCCGCGATCGGCGACGGCGAGGAGGTCGTCGGCGACATCACCGACGTCGTGCGCGACTGGAAGGCCGAGGGCCGTCCGGGCGGGCGCCGCGAGCTGCTGCTGCGCCTCGCCGCGACCGACGGCTGCTACGTCCCCTCGCTCTACGCCGTGTCCTACGGGGCCGACGGCGCGATCGCCGCCGTCACGCCGGCCGACCCGCGCGTCCCGGCGACGGTGCAGAAGCGCACCACGGTCTCGCTCGACGACTGGCCCTACCCGAAGACCCCGCTCGTGCCGCTGGCCGAGACCGTGCACGAGCGCGCGAGCGTCGAGATCTTCCGCGGCTGCACCCGCGGCTGCCGGTTCTGCCAGGCGGGCATGATCACGCGCCCGGTGCGGGAGCGGTCGCTCCAGGGCATCGGCGAGATGGTGGACGCGTCCGTGCGCGCCTCGGGGTTCGACGAGGTGGGGCTGCTGTCGCTGTCCAGCGCCGACCACACCGAGATCGCCGAGATCACCAAGGGGCTGGCCGACCGCTACGAGGGCACCAACACCTCGCTGTCGCTGCCGTCCACCCGGGTCGACGCCTTCAACATCGACCTCGCCAACGAGATCAGCCGCAACGGCCGCCGCTCCGGGCTGACGTTCGCCCCCGAGGGCGGGTCCGAGCGGATCCGGCGCGTGATCAACAAGATGGTGTCGGAGGAGGACCTCATCCGCACCGTGTCCGAGGCGTTCGGGCAGGGCTGGCGGCAGGTCAAGCTGTACTTCATGTGCGGCCTGCCCACCGAGGAGGACGCCGACGTCCTGCAGATCGCGGACATGGCCCACAACGTCATCCGCGCCGGGCGGGCCGCGTCCGGGCGCAACGACGTGCGCTGCACGGTGTCCATCGGCGGGTTCGTGCCCAAGCCGCACACCCCGTTCCAGTGGGCCGCGCAGTGCCACCCCGACGTCGTCGACGACCGGCTGCGCCAGCTCCGCGCCGCCGTCAACGGCGACCGCAAGCTGGGCCGCAACGTCGGCATGCGCTACCACGACGGCAAGCCCTCGCTGATCGAGGGACTGCTCGCCCGGGGCGACCGGCGGGTCGGCGCCGTGATCGAGCGGGTGTGGCGCGAGGGCGGGCGCTTCGACGGCTGGAGCGAGCACTTCTCCTACGACCGCTGGGTCGACGCCGCGGCCGCCGAGCTGGAGCCGCTGGGCGTCTCGCTGCTGTGGTTCACCACCCGCGAGCGCACCCGCGAGGAGGTCCTGCCCTGGGACCACCTCGACTCCGGCCTGGAGCGCGACTGGCTCTGGGACGACTGGCAGGACGCGCTGGCCGGCCGCGAGCAGGACGACTGCCGGTGGACCCCGTGCTTCGACTGCGGCGTGTGCCCCTCCACCGGCACCGACATCGAGGTGGGGCCGAGCGGGACGACGCTGATCCCGCTGTCCGTCGTGGGGCCGGGCAGCCGAGGGGCGGGGTGACCGAGGGCGTCACCGTCCGGGTCGCCGACGAGCGCGACGGGCCCGCGCTGGCCCGGCTGCGCCGCGCGTGGCTGGAGGAGCGGGCCGGCCGTCCCGTCGACGACCCGGCCTTCGAGGCGTCGTTCGCGCAGTGGTGGCGCTCCGAGCTCGCGCGCCGGGTGTTCTGGCTGGCCGAGGTGGGCACGGAGCGGGCGGGGTACACCGCGATCGGGTCGCTCAACGTCGTCGAGCTGAGCTACATGCCGCGCCCCGGCGCCCGCGGCGGCGCGATCGGGCACGTCGGCAACGCGTTCGTGCTGGCCCGGTTCGCCGACCAGGGGGTGCCGCGGATGCTGCTCGACCACGCCGTCGCCCACGCCAGGGCCCGCGGGTACCGCCGCCTGGTCCTGGCCCCGACCGCGGGCAGCACGGCGTTCTACCGCAGCGCCGGCTTCGCCCCGGCCGGGGACGCCCTGCTCGTCCTGGGCCCGGACCCGGCGGCCTGAGCGCCGCCCCCGCCCCCGTTGCAGGAAGGCGGGGCGGGTGGGGACGGCGCCCGCGGCTAGCCTGGGCCCGTGCCGCGACCGAAGGCCGGGGAGGCCGCCAACCCCGCACCGCCCACCGTGCAGCGGATCCGGGTCCGCTTCGCCAAGCGCGGGCGGCTGCGGTTCCTCTCCCACCGCGACGTCGCGCGCTCGATCGAGCGGGCCGTGCGCCGGGCCGGGGTGCCCGTGGCGCACTCGCACGGCTTCAACCCGCACCCGCGGCTGTCCTGGATCGGCGCCGCCCCCACCGGATCGGCCAGCGAGGCCGAGTACCTGGAGATCGGGCTGACCCGCGAGATGGACCCGTCGGAGCTGGTCACGGCCCTGGACGAGGCCCTTCCCGACGGCCTGGACGTGCTCGACGCCGTCGTCGGCGAGCCGCCCGCCCTGGCCGACCGGATCGACGCGAGCAGCTGGGAGATCGCCCTGCCCGGCGTCGCGCCGGACGCGCTCGCGGCGGCCGTGGACGCCCTGCTCGCGACGTCGTCGCTGGTCGTCGAGCGCGTGACGCCGTCGGGCCGCCGGCAGATCGACGTCCGCGCCGCGCTCGTCTCGGCGGACGTGACGTCGGACGACTCACGTCTCGACGGGACCGGACCCGGGGGAGTCTGTGCGATACTGACGGCGGTCGTGCGGCAGACGACACCCGCCGTACGACCCGACGACGTGTTGGGCTCACTCGACGTTGTCGCAGGCCTCAGGCCACCGGTGCCCGCGAAGGCGACCCGGACGGCGCAGGGCCTGCTCGACGAACGGGGTGCGCTCGCCGACCCGCTCGGACCCCACCGGGTCACCCCCCGGGCCGACCGGGCCACGTCGCCGAGCTGACCAGGATTGCCCGCCGCGCACCGCGCGGTGGGAGGACGTACGAGTCCCTGTGCGGCCGCACCCTGCGGGGGGCGCCCGGGGACGAAGGAGCTCGATGCCGAACACCGAGACGCCCGCCGGTACCGCCGGCGGGCCCGTCGCCCTACCCGACCTGCCCGAGAAGCTGCGCGTGCACGCGCTCGCCAAGCTGCTCGGCCGCGCCAGCAGGGAGGTGCTGGCCGCGCTGGCCGACCTCGGCGTCGAGGTCCGCAGCGCGCAGTCCAGCCTCGACCGCGTGACGGCCGAGAAGGTCGCCGCGGCGCTCCAGCCGGCGACCGGGACGGCCGACCCCGCGCCCGCCGCGGATGCCCCCGCCGAGCCCGCCGCGGAGGTGCCCACCGAGGCCGCCGCGGAGGCGCCCGCCGAG
>JAPLAT010000044.1 GCA_026393175.1 Pseudonocardiales bacterium | reverse complement strand
CTGTGCGGAGAACCCGGACGCCGAGGACCCCCTCGACGACTCCGCGGGCGCCCAGGCCCTCGTGCTCGCCGCCGAGCGTGCGAAGCACGAGCTGACCGGCGCGGAGCGCACCGACGTCGTCGTCGCGCACGACGGCGCCCGCGCGACCGTCACGCTCACCCGCGCCGAGCTGGAGGAGATGACGGCACCGCTGCTGCGCCGCACCGTCGACCTGACCCGCTCCTGCCTGGCCGAGGCCGCCCGCCGCGGGGTGCCGCGGGTGGACCGGGTGCTGCTGGTCGGCGGCGCGTCGCGGATGCCGGCCGTCGCCGCCGCGCTGCGCACCGAGCTCGGCCTGGAGGGCCGGCTGCACGACCCCGACCTCGCCGTCGCCCGCGGCGCCGCGCTGTACGGGGAGAAGAAGGAGCTGGAGCGGATGGTCGCGGCCGACCTGCGCACCCGCGGGCGGCTGCGCGACGGCGACCCGCTGGAGGACTGGATCGCGGGCTCCGGGCGCAGCGCCGACCTCGACGACGCCTGCCGCCGCGTCGCCGACGCCTACGCCGTGCCGCTGGCGCAGGTCCGGCGGGCGGTGGAGATCCGCGTCGACACCGTCGTCTCCCGCGGGTTCGGGGTGCTCGCGGTGAACGGGCGGAGCGGGCGGCTGGAGCCGTCGTGGCTCGTGCACCGCAACGACCGGCTCCCGATCCGCACCGGCCGCAGCTTCGGCACGATGCGCGCCGACCAGTCCGAGATCGCGCTGACCGTCGTCGAGCAGCAGGGGCAGGCCGAGTCGAGCCGCGCCGAGGACGCGAAGGTGCTGGTGGTCGGCGAGATCACCGGCATCCCGCCGGGCTACGACGAGGGCGCGGAGGTGCGGGTCCTGTTCGAGATGGGCTTCGACGGCGTCCTGCACGTGACGGCGTTCCACGTCGAGGCGGAGCTGCCGCTCACGCTCACCGTCACCACCGGGGCGACGCTCTCACAGGCCGAGGTCGCCCGGGAGCGCGACCAGCTCGGGCGGCAGCGGCGGCGGGACCAGGGGGCGTGAGCGGGCTGGGCGCCTTCGACGCCAACGGCTACCGCAAGCGCGTGCTCGCCGCGGTGCTGGCCCGCGGCGGCCCGGAGGCGTCGGACCCGTTCGAGCTCTACGACCTCCCCCTGGACCGGGAGATCGACGGCGACCTGGACGACGCCGCCGTCGCCGCCCGGGTCGCCGAGGTGTGGGGGGCCTGGCAGCGCCAGCGCGACCACCCGAAGTACCGCGTTCTCGTCGCGCTGCTCGTCGCGGCGCACGGGGAGCGCTCCGCCGAGCTGCTCGACGCCGGGCGCAGGCGCACCGCGGCGCTGCGCGTGCGGGCGCAGCGCGAGCAGCGCGACGCCGCCCGCTACGAGCTGCTCGACGCCGCCGTGTCGCGGCTGGTCGCCCGGCACGGCGGGGTGCCGCGGGACAAGGTGGCCGGGCTGGAGGAGGTCGGCGCGCTGGCCGGGCTCACCGCCGCGGAGGTGGCGACCCGGCTGCGCCGCCACCGCGTCGTGGACGGCGCTCCGGTGACCCCCGGGCCGGCCGCGGCGACGATCGGGCCCGAGCGGCGCCGGCAGGTCCGGGCGCTGCTCGACGAGTTCGGGCGGCTCACCGACGCGCCCCCGCCGCCGACGCTGCTGCACCTGCTCGGCACCACCGCGGGGGCGGGGGAGCAGGAGGTGGCGGCGCGGGCCGCGGCCTGGCGGGCCCGGGCGCGGGAGCTGCCGCCGGCCCGGCTGCGCTCGGTCGTGGACGAGCTGCTCGTGCACGTCGCGGAGCTGCTCGAACCCGGCCGGGCGGCCGTCGAGGCCTACCTCGACGCGGTCGTCGTGGACGTCGGCGAGCACCTGCGCCCGCGCGTGCGGGCCGCGGTGCTGGTGGAGGACCGGCTCGTCGCCGCCGACCACGCCCACCTCGTCGAGGAGGCCGTCGCCCTCGGGCTGGACCGCGAGCGGGCCGGGGCGCTGCTGGCCGCGATCGCCGCCGAGCTCGGCGCGGCCGTGGAACCCTCGGCCGTGGAACCCCCTGCGGAGCCCCGTGCCGCGGAGCCCGGAGTCGCGCCGCCCGCCAGACCCGCGCCGGAGCCGGTCCGCCCCGTCGTGCGCGGGTGGGAGGAGCCGCTGCGGGCCGCGCGCGCCGCGCTGCGGGCCGGGCGCCCGCGCGAGGC
>JAPLAT010000708.1 GCA_026393175.1 Pseudonocardiales bacterium | reverse complement strand
CTGCTGGTCGGGCGCGGCGGCTACATCGCCGACCTGAAGATGCAGGGGCTGACGCACGCCGCGATCCTGCGCAGCCCGGTGCCGCACGCGAGGATCGTCTCGATCGACGCGACCGAGGCGCTGAAGATCCCCGGCGTGATCGCCGTCCTCACCGGTGAGGACGTCAAGAAGCACATGAACCCGTGCATGAACTTCGGGCCGCCGACGATCCCGCAGCACCCGATCGCCGTCGACAAGGTGCGCTACGTCGGCGAGGCCGTCGCGGCCGTCGTCGCGGAGGACCGCTACATCGCCGAGGACGGCGTCGAGGCGCTCGTCGTCGAGTTCGAGGACCTGCCCGCGGTCACCGACCCGATGAAGGCGCTGGAGCCGGGGTCGGCCGTGCTGCACGACGAGCACGGCAGCAACCTGGGCTACGAGCGGACCTTCGAGTTCGGCGACATCTCCGAGGCGCTGGGTCGCGCGGACCTGGTCGTCGAGGACACCCTGCACTGGGGCCGCTCGGCCGGCATGCCGATGGAGACCAGCGGCGCGGTCGCGCGGATCGGTCTCAACGGCGTCCTGGAGATCCACTGCAACTCGCTGAACTTCAGCTACCTGCAGTTCCTCGTGGCCACCGCGCTGAAGATCCCGTCGAACAAGCTGACCATGCGGCCCGTCCCGGCAGGCGGCAGCTTCGGCAGCAAGTTCACCGCGCACAAGGTGCCCACGCTCGCGGGCTTCCTGGCGCTGCGCACCGGCCGCCCGGTGTCCTACGTCGAGGACCGCCTCGACCACCTGATGAACTCCGACCACCACGCGTCGGACCGCTACTACGACGCGAAGATGGGCTTCACGTCCGAGGGCATCATCACCGGCCTCGACATCGACGTGGTCGACGACTACGGCGCCTACCTGCAGTTCGGTGTCGGCACGCACGGCAACGCCTTCTCCCAGGCCGTGGGCCCGTACACGTTCCGGGACCTGAAGTACCGGCTGCGCGCGGCGCTGACCAACAAGTGTCAGCAGGGCGCCTACCGCGGGTTCGGCTCCGAGGTGCACAACTGGGTGCTGGAGCGGCTGATCGACAAGGCGGCGCAGGAGCTGGGGCTGCTCCCGGAGGAGATCCGGCGGCGCAACTTCATCCAGCCCGACCAGTTCCCGTACAAGATCCCCGGCGGGAACCTGTACGACAGCGGCGACTACCCGAAGGTGCTGGACACGGCCCTCGGGATGATCGACCTCGCGTACTGGCGCAAGGAGAAGGCGCGCCTGCGCGAGGAGGAGGGCCGCTACATCGGGATCGGCCTGGCGACCACCCAGGAGCGCTCGGTCTTCTCCTCCACCGAGTTCTGGTTCTGGTTCGACGAGCCGGCCTTCCCGATCACGTCGAGCCCCGAGAGCGCGACGATCACGATCGACCCCACGGGTGCGTTCCAGCTGCTGCTGCACTGCCAGGCCATGTGGGGCAACAGCCCCGAGACGGTGAGCACGACGATCGTGGCCGAGGAGTTCGGCATCGAGCCGAACACGGTCAACGTCGGCTACGCCGACACCGCCCGCGCCCTGTCGGGCACCGGCCCCGGCGGCAGCCGCTACACCGTGATGGTCGCGGGCGCGGTCCGCGGTGCGGCGCGCAAGCTCAAGAAGAAGCTCATCGACATCGCCGCGCACACGCTCGAGGTGTCGGCGGAGGACCTGGAGCTCGTCGACGCGCGGGTGCAGGTCGTGGGAGCGCCGGAGCGGTCGCTCGGCCTGCCGGAACTGGCCGCGTCGGCCTACTTCTTCGCGCTCAACCTGCCTCCGGGCATGCAGAGCGGGCTCGAGGAGGCCTACACCTACGACCACCCGTACACGACGCTGCCCTCGGCGGACCGCACGGACCTCGGCGTCTTCTACCCGATCATGGGCCACGCGTGCCACATCGCGGTCATGGAGGTCGACCCGGACACCGGGCAGACCTCGTTCCTCGACTACGTCGCGGTACACGACGCCGGCACCGTGGTGAACCCGAAGAGCCTGGGCGGGCACGTCACGGGCGGTGCGGCGCAGGGGCTGGGCTCCACGCTGTACGAGGAGCTGGCCTACGACGAGGAGGGCCAGTTCAGGTCCTCCACGTTCCTGGACTACCTCGTCCCGACCGCCAACGAGGTCCCGCCGTTCCGGATCGGGCACGTCGAGACCCCGTCGCCGTTCACCGAGTACGGCATCAAGGGCGGCGGCGAGGGCGGCCGCATGGTCACCCCGTCGGTGGTGTCCGCGGCCATCGACGACGCCCTGCGGGAGTACGGCATGCGCGTCCGCGAGCTCCCGGTGAAGCCGTCGGAGATCGTGGCCACCGTGCAGGACTCCATCGCGCGCCGCTGAGAAGCGCCCCCGGGCGCACCGATCGCGACCCGGCCCCGGACGGACCCCTTCCCGTCCGGGGCCGGGTCGGACCAAGTGAGGACCATTCATGGCGCACCCGTTCACCTCGCCCGCCGAGCTCCGCACGCGGCTCGGTGAGGTCGGCTACCTCGCCGACGACGCCCTGGCGATGGCGACCCACCTCGCGCTGGGGCTGAACCGCCCGCTGCTGCTCGAGGGCGAGAACGGCGTCGGCAAGACCGAGATCGCCAAGGCGCTGGCCGAGCTGCTGGGCCGCGACCTGATCCGGCTGCAGTGCTACGAGGGCATCGACACCAGCCAGGCGCTCTACGACTGGCACTACGGCCGCCAGCTGCTCGCCGTCCGCGGGTCGGAGGACGCCAGGGCCGCCGACGTCTTCACCCGCGACTACCTGCTCTCCCGGCCGCTGCTCGAGGCGCTCGAGGCGGGCGACCGGGCCGTGCTGCTCATCGACGAGCTCGACCGCGCCGACGACGAGTTCGAGGCGTTCCTGCTCGAGCTGCTCTCGGACTTCGCCGTGACCATCCCCGAGGTCGGGCGCATCGTGGCACCGTCGCCGCCGCTGGTGGTGCTCACGTCCAACCGCACCCGCGACCTGCACAACGCGCTGCGCCGGCGCTGCCTCTACCACTGGGTGTCGCATCCCGACGCCGAGCGTGAGTTCGAGATCCTGCGGGTGCGCGCGCCGGAGGTCCCCGAGGCGCTTGCCCGGGAGGTGGCCGGCGCCGTGCACCGGATCCGCGGCCTGGGGCTGGGCAACTCCCCCGGTGTCGGGGAGTCGATCGACTGGGCCGGCGCGCTGCACATGGTCGGGGTCGCCACGCTCTCCCGGGAGATCGCCGCCGCCACCCTCAGCGCGTTGATCAAGGACGTCGACGACCAGCAGCTGGTGACCGAGAAGATCGATCTCGTGGTTCCCTCGACCCCGTGAGCGCCGAGCCCATCGAGGTCACCGGGCGGACCTGCGTGGAGTTCGCCGCGCTGCTGCGCCGCCGCGGCCTGGCGATCGGCCCCGAGCAGACGACGGCGTTCTATGGGGCGCTGCACCTGCTCGGGCAGGTCGGCCTGCGCGAGCTCTACTGGGCCGGTCGCGTGGTGCTGGCCACCCAGCGCGAGCAGTATCCGATCTACACGGCGGCGTTCGCCGAGTTCTTCGGCCCGCCGGCCGACGACGACCACGGCCTGCCGGCGCCGCCGCACGACCGGCCGCTGGTCGCGGTGGACCGGGAGGCCGGAGCCCCCGGCACCCCGACCGCGCGGCCCGGTGAGCCGGAGGAGGAGGCCGACGAGGCCAGGGTGGTGCCGAGCGACATCCGGCTGCTCAAGGTCAAGTCCTTCGCGCTCATGGACGCGGACGAGCGCCGCCGCGCCGCCGCCCTGATCCGCGACCTGCGCCCCGAGCTCCCGCGCCGCCGCGGCCGGCGCCGCCGCCCGGCATCGACCGGCCCGCACCTGCACGTCCGGGGGCTGCTGCGCGCGTCGCTGCGCACCGACGGCGAGCCGATGCGGCTGCCGCGGCGCCGGGTGCCCTTCCGCGAGCGCCCGCTCACGCTGGTGATCGACGTGTCCGGCTCGATGGGTCCCTACGCGCTGGCGTTGCTGCGCTTCGGCCACGCGATGCTGCACGCCGGGCACCGCGTCGAGGTGTTCACCGTCGGCGTCCACCTCACCCGGATCACCGAGTCGCTGCGGCGCACCTCGGTCGACGCCGCGCTCCGCCGCATCGGCCGGGAGGTCGACGACTGGGACGGCGGCACGCTGCTGGGCACCGCGGTGCGCGACCTCGTCGACCGCTTCGGCGGGCACTCCGCGGTCCGCGGCGCGGTGGTCGTCATGTGCTCCGACGGGCTCGACCGCGACGACCCCGAGACGCTCGGCTCGGCGATGCGGGACCTCGCCCGCCGCGCGCACCGGGTGGTCTGGCTCAACCCGCTCAAGGGCGATCCGCGCTACCGCCCGCTGCAGCGGGGGATGGCGGCCGCGCTGCCTCACGTCGACGTCTTCCTCGCCGGGCACAACCTCGTGAGCTTCGAGGCGATGTGCGCGGCCCTGACCCGTCGCAGGGTGGCCTAGTGCTCGAACCGGCGCGCACCCTGCCACGCAGCGCCGCGGGCTTCTGGATCGTCGCGTCGTGTTCGCCGCCTACGCGGTGGGGGTGCTCGGCAGCCTGTTCCTGGTCGGGCACCTGTCCGACCAGCTGGGCCGGCGCCGGATGCTGCTCGCCGCGCTGGTCACCGCGGCGGTGTCGGCGGTGGTGTTCCTCGTCTCGCCGGAGCTGCCGGGGCTGATCGTGGCGCGGCTGCTCTCCGGCGTCGCGGTCGGGATGGTCACCTCCACCGGCGTGGCCGCCCTCGCCGAGCTGGACGCCGCCGCCCGGCCGGGCCGCGGCGGCCGGCGGGCGGCGGTGGTCGGCACCGCCGCCAACCTGGGCGGGCTCGGCCTCGGGCCGCTCGTCGCGGGGGTGCTGGCCGACCTCGCGCCGTGGCCGCTGCACCTGCCCTTCGTGGTGCACCTGGTGGCGCTGCTGGCCGCGGCGGCGCTGCTGGTGCTGGTGCCCGAGACGGTCCGCCGACCCGAACCGCGGCCCCCGTACCGGCCCCAGCGCGCCGCCGTGCCCCCGGAGCTGCGGCGGCAGTTCGTCGCGGCCGCGGCGGCGGCGTTCGTGGCCTTCGCCCTCTTCGGGCTGTTCGCTGCCCTCGGTTCCGCGTTCATCGGGGCGACGCTCGGCTCCGCGTCGCACACCCTCGGCGGTCTCTCGACGACGGCCACGTTCGGCACCGCCGCGGTCGTCCAGGCGTTGGTGCGGGACCCGTCGGGACGGTGGGCGAGGCTGCTCGGTGCCGTGGCCGTCCCCGCCGGGCTGGCGGTCGTGGTAGCCGCAGCGTGGTGGTCGTCGCTGCCGCTGTTCCTGGCCGGTGAGGTCGCCGTCGGTGCCGGAGCCGGGCTCATGTTCGCCGGCGCGGTGCG
>JAPLAT010000146.1 GCA_026393175.1 Pseudonocardiales bacterium | reverse complement strand
ATCTGCGCCGACGCCGTCGCGTTCGCCCGCCACATCGGCTACGTCAACGCCGGCACGGTGGAATTCCTGCTCGACGAGCGCGGCTCCCACCACTTCATCGAGATGAACCCGCGCATCCAGGTCGAGCACACGGTCACCGAGCAGGTCACCGACCGCGACCTGGTCATCGCCCAGCTGCGCATCGCCTCCGGGATGACGCTGCCGGAGCTGCGGCTCACCCAGGACCAGATCACCCTCAACGGCGCCGCGCTGCAGTGCCGGGTCACCACCGAGGACCCGTCCAACGGCTTCCGGCCCGACACCGGCACCATCTCGGCCTACCGCTCCCCGGGCGGCCCGGGCGTGCGCCTGGACGGCGGCACCACGCACACCGGGGCGGAGGTGAGCGCGCACTTCGACTCGATGCTGGTCAAGCTCACCTGCTACGGCCACGACTTCCCCAACGCCGTGCGCCGGGCGCGGCGGGCGATCGCGGAGTTCCGGATCCGCGGGGTCAGCTCGAACCTGCCGTTCCTCGCCGCGGTGCTCGCCGACCCCGACTTCCAGGCCGGGCGGGTCACGACGAGCTTCATCGAGGAGCGCACGCAGCTGCTCACCGCGCGCCAGCCCGCCGACCGGGGCACGCGGCTGCTCACCTACCTCGCCGAGACCACGGTCAACCGGCCCCACGGCGAGCGCCCCGGTGTCGTCGAGCCGCGGGAGAAGCTGCCGGCCTGCGACCTGGGCGAGGCGCCGCCGGACGGGTCGCGGCAGCTGCTGCGCGAGCTCGGCCCCGAGGGGTTCGCCGCCCGGCTGCGCGCCCAGGAGGCCGTCGCCGTCACCGACACGACGTTCCGCGACGCGCACCAGAGCCTGCTCGCCACCCGGGTCCGCACGCGCGACCTGCTCGCCGTCGCCCCGTACGTCGCGCGGACGGCGCCGGAGCTGCTGTCCCTGGAGTGCTGGGGCGGCGCCACCTACGACGTGGCGCTGCGGTTCCTCGCCGAGGACCCGTGGGACCGCCTCGCCGCGCTGCGCGAGGCCGTGCCGAACCTCTGCACGCAGATGCTGCTGCGCGGGCGCAACACCGTCGGCTACACGCCCTACCCGGTGGAGGTCACCGACGCGTTCGTCGAGGAGGCCGCGCGGACCGGGATGGACATCTTCCGGATCTTCGACGCCCTCAACGACGTCGCCCAGATGCGCCCGGCCATCGACGCCGTGCGGGCCACGGGCACCGCCGTCGCGGAGGTCGCGCTCTGCTACACCGGCGACCTGTCCGACCCGGCCGAGGACCTCTACACCCTCGACTACTACCTGCGCCTCGCCGAGCAGATCGTCGACGCGGGCGCGCACGTCCTCGCGATCAAGGACATGGCCGGGCTGCTGCGCCCGCCCGCGGCCCGCACCCTGGTGACGGCGCTGCGCGAGCGCTTCGACCTGCCCGTGCACCTGCACACCCACGACACGCCGGGCGGGCAGCTCGCCACGCTGGTCGCGGCCATCGAGGCCGGGGTGGACGCGGTGGACGCCGCCGTCGCCAGCATGGCCGGGACGACCAGCCAGCCGTCGCTGTCCGCGCTGGTCGCCGCCACGAACCACACGCCGCGGGCCACCGGGCTCTCGCTCACCGCGGTGGGCGACCTGGAGCCGTACTGGGAGGCCGTGCGCAAGGTCTACGCGCCGTTCGAGTCCGGGCTCGCCTCGCCGACCGGGCGCGTCTACCACCACGAGATCCCCGGCGGGCAGCTGTCCAACCTGCGCCAGCAGGCGATCGCGCTCGGCCTGGGCGACCGGTTCGAGCTGATCGAGGACTGCTACGCCGCCGCCGACCGGATGCTCGGCAGGCTGGTGAAGGTGACGCCGTCGTCGAAGGTGGTCGGCGACCTCGCGCTGCATCTCGTCGGCGCCGGGGTGGAGCCCGCCGACTTCGAGAAGGACCCCGGCGACTTCGACGTGCCCGACTCCGTCATCGGCTTCCTGCGCGGCGAGCTGGGCGACCCGCCCGGCGGGTGGCCCGAGCCGTTCCGCACGCGCGCGCTGGAGGGGCGCTCCCCGGAGAAGGCGGCCGTCGAGCTGAGCATCGAGGACCGCCGCGGCCTGCGCGAGGACACCCGCGGCACGCTCAACCGGCTGCTGTTCCCCGGCCCGACGGCCGAGTTCCGGGAGCACCGCGACAGCTACGGCGACACCTCGGTGATGTCCACCCAGGACTACCTCTACGGCCTGCAGCCGGAGACCGAGCACACCGTCGAGCTGGAGCCGGGCGTCACGCTGCTCATCGAGCTGGAGGCGATCTCCGAGCCGGACGAGCGCGGCTTCCGCACGGTGCTGACCACGCTCAACGGGCACCTGCGCCCGGTGACGGTGCGGGACCACTCGGTCGCCACCGACGTCAAGGCGGCGGAGAAGGCGGACCGGAGCAACGCCGCGCACCTCGCGGCGCCGTTCGCGGGGGTCGTCACGCTGCAGGTCGGGGAGGGCGACCCCGTCGACGACGGGCAGACCGTCGCCACGATCGAGGCGATGAAGATGGAGGCCTCGATCACCGCCCACCGCGCCGGCAGCGTGACCCGCCTGGCCATCGGGAACGTCCAGCAGGTGGAGGGCGGCGACCTGATCCTGGAGATCGGGTGACGGGCGGCGGGGCCGCGCCGTGACCCGCATCATCGCCGGGGTGGCCGGCGGGCGTCGCCTCGCCGTGCCCCCCGCGGGCACCCGCCCCACGTCGGACCGGGTGCGGGAGGCGCTGTTCAGCGCGCTCGAGCACGACCCCGGGCTGGACGGGGCGGCGGTGCTCGACCTCTGCGCCGGGTCCGGGGCGCTCGGGCTGGAGGCGCTCTCGCGCGGGGCCGGGCACGCGCTGCTGGTGGAGTCCGACCGGCGCGCGGCCGGGGTGCTGCGGCGCAACGTCGCCGACCTGGCGCTGCCGGGGGCACAGGTGCGGGCCGCGCCGGCGGCGGCCGTGCTCGGGGGCCCGGCCGAGCGGGCCTACGACGTGGTGCTCGTCGACCCGCCCTACGACGTCCCCGACGACGAGGTGGCGGGCTGGCTGGCGGCCGCGGCGGCGCACGGCTGGCTCGCCGACGGCGCCGTGGTGGTGGTGGAACGCCGCGCGGGCCGGCCCTTCCCCTGGCCGGAGCCGCTGCGCGCGGTGCGCGAGCGCCGCTACGGCGACACGGTCCTCCACCTGGCAGAGCACGAGTAGGGCTCCTCGCACACGTCCGGCCGTCCTCGCGCAGGTCCGAACCGTTGCGAGGACAGCGCGGGGTGTGCGAGGACCTCACCACGCCTGGACGGCCAGCGCGACGGCCAGGCCGACCCCGGCCAGGGCGATCGCGATCCGCAGCGCGTCCGCGGGGAGCCTGCGTACGACCTGGGGCCCGCACCACCCGCCGACGAGCAGGCCCAGGGCGAGCGGTGGCACCGCCGCCCACTCCACCGGGCCGAACAGCGCGAACCCCACGGCCGCGACGGCGTTGGCGGCCCCGAGCAGCACGGCCTTGATCGCGTTGCCCCTGGCCAGGCTCACCGGCAGCCCGACGAGCACCAGGGCCAGCATCAGCACGCCGGCCGCGGCGCCGAAGTATCCGCCGTACACGGCCACGGCGACCATCCCGGCGATGACGCCGGGCCCGGCCTCGTGCGACCCGCGCCGGACCGCCGCCGCCCGGATGCGCGGCTGGACCAGCAGCACGGCCTCCGCACCGCCGACGAGGAACGGCACGACCCGCTCGAACACCCCCGGCGGCGTGACGAGCAGCAGCCCGGCGCCCGCAGCCCCGCCCGCGACGGTCAGCGGGGCGAAGCGGCGCAGCACCGCGCCCTGCCCGGTCAGCTCGGGTCGCGACCCGGCGGCCTGGCCGATCGTCGAGAACGCCAGGGCCACGGTGTTGGTGACGTTCGCGGCCGTGGCCGGCAGGCCGACCGCGAGCAGCGCGGGATAGGAGAACAGCGAGGCCAGGCCGGCGATCGACCCGGACAGCCCGGCCGCGATCCCGGCCCCGACGAGCAGCAGGAACGTCACGGGCGGGGCAGGGCCTCCGCGTAGAGCGCGGTGAGCGCCGTCCAGTGCCGCTCCGCGGCCGCCTCGTCGTAGGTCGGGTTGTCGGGCACCGCGAAGCCGTGGGCCGCGGGATAGGTCTCGACGGTGTGGGTCACCCCGCCCGCCTCCAGCGCGGCGACGAGACGGTCGCGCTGCTCGTCGGTGAACGAGCCGTCGTCCTCCGCGCCGGCGACGAGGACGGTGGCGCGGATCGCGCCCGCGGTGCGGTACGGGGCGTCCGGGTCCTCCTCGGAGCCCAGCCCGCCGCCGTGGAAGGACGCGGCGGCGGCGACCCGGTCGGGCCGGTGCGCGGCGACGATGAGCGACGCCCGCCCGCCCATGCAGTAGCCGGTGGTACCGACCGCCTCGCCCGCCACCTCGGACCGCGTGGACAGGAAGTCCAGGAACGCGTCGGCGTCGGTGCGGTACATGGCGGCCGTGACGCCGTGCACCATCCCCATCAGGCGGGCCCGCTCGTCCGGGTCGCCGAACACGGTGGCCACGTCGAACGGCTCCCAGCCCGGGGTGCGGTGGTAGACGTCGGGCAGCAGGACGGCGTAGCCGGCCGCGGCGAGCCGGTCGGCCATGTCCCGCAGGACGGGGCGGGTGCCGCCCGCGTCCGGGTAGAGGATCACCGCGGGCCACGGGCCGGGACCGTCGGGGGTGTGCAGCGAGGCGGGGCAGTCGCCGTCGGGGGTGGGAACGACCACATCGGAGGAGGGCACACCCCGTTCTACCCCCGGCGCCGATCACCGCGGCGGGTAGGGTCCGTGCCCATGAGGCGCGCAGTCTGCCCCGGCTCGTTCGATCCCGTCACCAACGGCCACCTCGACATCATCGGGCGCACGGCGCCGCTGTTCGACGAGGTCGTCGTCGCCGTGATGGTGAACAAGTCGAAGAAGGGCATGTTCACGCTCGAGGAGCGCATGGAGATGCTCACCGACGCCGCCGCGCCGCACCCCAACGTCCGCGTCGACTCCTTCGACGGCCTGCTCGTCGACTACTGCCGCACCAACGAGGTCCGGGCCATCGTCAAGGGCATCCGGGCGGTCTCCGACTTCGACTACGAGCTCCAGATGGCGCAGATGAACCACGCCCTGACCGGCGTGGAGACCCTGTTCATGCCGACGGCTCCCGAGTTCAGCTTCATCGCCAGCTCGCTGGTCAAGGAGGTCGCGACCTACGGCGGCGACGTCGCGCACCTGCTCCCCGCGCCGGTACACCGGCGGTTGCTGGAGCGCATCGCGGAGCGCGCCTGATCACCCGATCGGAACTTGACACGCGGGCGGCGCACGCAATACGCCGAACGGGCGGGTCCCGGTGAGAGGATGCCGCCCGTGTACCGGGTCTTCGAATCGCTCGACGCGCTGGTCACCGTCGTCGAGGAGGCTCGGGGCGTCCCGATGACCTCGAACTGCGTCGTCCCCCGGGGTGACGTCCTGGAACTGCTAGACGACGTCCGGGAGGCGTTGCCGGGCGAGCTGGACGACGCCCAGGACGTCCTCGACCGGCGCGACGACATCGTCGGCGACGCGGAGAACGAGGCCGAGCAGGCCCGCTCCGGCGCGCACGCGGAGGCCGAGCAGATGCTCGCGGACGCGCGCGCGGAGGCCGCACGGCTCCTCGAGGAGGCGCGCACCGAGGCCGAGCAGACCCTGGCGCACGCCCGGCACGAGGCCGAGCGCGCCGTGGCGGAGGGCCGCCGGCAGTACACCGAGCTCACCGACCGCGCCCGGGCCGAGGCCGAGCGCCTCGACATGGCCGGGCGCGCCGCGCACGACCGCTACGTCGCCGACGGCATGGCCGAGCAGGCCCGCCTGGTCTCCCAGACCGAGGTCGTGCGCACGGCCCACGCCGAGGGCGCCCGGATGGTCGACGCGGCCGAGGCCGAGGCCGACCGGCTGCGCCGCGAGTGCGACGCCTACGTCGACACGAAGCTCGCCGAGTTCGAGGAGACGCTGACCCGGGCGCTGCGCACCGTGGGCCAGGGCCGCAGCCAGCTCTGGCGCGGCGGCCCGCCCGCGGGCCCCGGCCCCGTCCGGGGCGGGCGGACCGGCACCGGGATGGATCTGATCGACTGAGCCCACCGGGTGCCGCGCGGGCGCTAGTCTCCCCGGGTGGCACGTCGGCCGGTGGAGCCTGATCCGGGGAGCTGGTGGGAGCGCTACGGACATCGGGTGGAGCGCTCGGTCGGCGCCCGTTCGCAGCGATCCGGGGGACCCGACATGGCGCAGCAGCAACCTCCGGGCGGTCCTGCCGGCGCTGGGCCGAACGGCCCTGCCGCGGACGGGGGTCCGGGACGGGAGCGGCCGGCCGGGCCGTGGCCGCAGGGCCCCGGGCGGGAGCCGCCGCCGTGGGCGGGCCGTCCCGCGGGACCGCCGCTGGAGCTGAGCGCCGAGGAGATCGTGCGGCTGCGCCGTGACGAGCCCGCCCAGGGCTGGCGCCGCGTCGTGCTGCGGGCCAGCGGCGGGCTGATCAACCCCGGACCCGGCCCGGCCGAGCTCGCCGACCGCGCCCGGCTGCACCGCATCCGCAGGCCGCTCGCCCGTCCGCACCGGATCGCGGTCAGCTCGCTGAAGGGGGGCGTCGGCAAGACCACCGTCGCCACCTGCCTCGGCCTCGTGCTCGCCGAGCACCGCGGCGACCGCGTCGTCGCGCTGGACGCGAACCCGGACGCCGGCACGCTGGCCGACCGGCTGACCGGCGAGCCCGACGTCACGGTCCGCGACATGATCGACGACCTGGAGCACATCCGGACCTGGACGGACATGTCGCGCTACACCAGCCTCGCCGGCCGGTTGCAGGTGCTGGCCTCGGAGCAGGACCCGGCGGCGGGCGAGGCGTTCCGGCGCGACGAGTACGAGCGGGTGTGCACCGCGCTGGAGCGCTACTTCAACGTGATCATCACCGACTCGGGGACCGGGCTGGTGCACTCGGCGATGGAGGGCACGCTGGCCAAGGCCGACGAGCTGATCATCGTCGGCTCGCCGACCGTGGACGGCGCGGGCCGGGCGAGCAAGACCCTCGACTGGCTCGTCGCGCACACCTACGACGACCTCGTCGAGCGGGCCGTGGTCGTGCTCTCGTGCGACCGCCGCTCGGCCGAGATCGACCTGCCGCGCATCCGGGCGCACTTCGAGGCCCGGTGCCGGGCGGTCGTGGAGATCCCCTACGACCCGCACCTCGCCGTCGGCGGCCGGGTGGAGCTGGGCCGGCTGCGGCCGGGCACCCGGGAGGCGTTCTTCGAGCTCGCGGCGCTCGTCGCGGACGGGTTCGGACCGCCCTGACGCCGAGCCGACCAGCCGTCCGGGTGATCGACGAAGGGGTCCGGCTGCTCCGCCCGGCGCTAGGGTCGGTCGACCGGGGCGGCGGACGTCGCCGGGGCCACGAGC
>JAPLAT010000065.1 GCA_026393175.1 Pseudonocardiales bacterium | reverse complement strand
CGCCGCGGCGGCGGTGGGCGGCACGGGCGGGGTGTCCAGAGCGCCGAGCTCGGCGCGGGTGGCGGCCAGGGCGCGGAGGACGGCGGCGGAGCGGGGGTCGGCGAGGGCGGCGGCGCGCACGGCGGCGGCCCGCTCCGGGTCGAGCAGCCCCGCGTCGAGGTCGGCGAGGAGCTCGACGTCGGGTCCGGGGTCCACGGCCGTCATCCCTCCTCCCGCAGGTGCCCGAGCAGCACGGCCAGCCGGGCCCGGCCGCGGGCGCAGCGGCTCTTGACCGTGCCGACCGGCACGTCGAGGATCTCCGCGGCCTCGGCCACCGGGTAACCCTGCACGTCGACGAGCACGATCGCCAGCCGCTGCTCGTCCGGCAGCGCCGCGAGCCCGTCGCGGACCGCGAGCCGGGTGGCGAGCTCGCTCGCGTGGTCCGCGCCATGGGCGGGGAGGTCCTGCTCGGGCCAGGGCGCGGTGGGGCGGACGCGGGCGTGGCGGAGCCGGTCGAGGCAGTGGTTGACGAGGATGCGGTGCAGCCACGTGCGCACGGACGCCTCCCCGCGGAACCCGGCGGCGTGCCGGTGGGCCGAGAGCAGGGCCTCCTGCACGGCGTCGGCGGCCTCGTGCGGATCGCGCAGCGTCTGCACGGCCGTCCCCCACATCCGGTCGCTGTGCCGCCCCGCCAGCTCGGCGAAGGCGGTGCGGTCGCCCGCCCGGTGCGCGGCGAGGAGCTCCGCGTCGGTCGGTGCGTCCAGCACGGCCGGAGCGTAGGTCGGCGCCCACCGCCCCCGTGGGCGTTCCGGAGAACTCGCCTCAGCCGGCGCGGCGGAACGCGAGCTCGCCGATGGCGGAGGACCAGTCGCTGCCGCCGCCGCTCAGCTCGGTGATCCAGACGAGCACGTGCTCGACGGGCTGGCTGCCGTCGAGGGAGACGGTGGTGTCGCCGGCGTCGAGCGTGGCGGTGGTGATCAGCTCCGTCTCGTCGACGGCGGCGTCGGCCGACGGCGCCGCGCGGACCTCGACCACCGTGCCCGGGCTGGGCGAGGTGACGGTCAGCTCGGAGAGCTGCACGGCGGTGGCGAACGACGCCATGATCCCGATGCCCGGCTTGAGCGCGGGGAACTGCTGGCGGTAGGTGACGGTCTCCCACTCGGTGCCGGGGTCGCCGTCGATGACGCGGGTGACCCGGTTGGCGTTGTCGCTGTCCCCCACGAAGTCCACGACCTCGACCGACGCGACGGTGGCGGGGCCGCCCGCGGGCGGTGCGGGCTCGCCGTCACCGGGGGCCGGGTCGACGCCCTGCTCCTGCTGCCCGACGACGATGGACGGGCTCGACGGGTCGACGAACAGCGATCCCACCCGCACCCCGACGAACCCGAGCACGAGCACGACGGCGACGGCGAGCACGCTCAGCGCGATCCGCAGCCGGCGACGGCGCACCGGGTCGGGCGGCTCCGGCTGGCCCGGGTCGCGCCAGACGTCGTCCGGGGCCGAGGGCAGCCCGTCGCGCGCGGGCGGGAACAGGGCGTTGCGGTCGTCCTCGGCGACGGCCTCGTCGAGGAGCCGGTGCACCGCGGCGGCGGTGTGGACGTGGCCCGCCGCGGCCTGCGGGCCGAGCGTGCCGGTGGCGACGGCGTCGAGCTCCACCGGCACCCCGGGCCGGATCGCCGACGGGGCCTCCAGGGCCCCGCCCGGGGTGCGGTCGGCGGCGGGCAGCCCGGCGCGGGCGGCGTCGGCCCCGGAGAGCGGCCACCGTGACGTCAGCAGCGTGAACAGCACCGCGCCGAGCCCGCGCACGTCGTCGGCGGGGGTGAGGTCGGGGCGCGGGAGGGCGAAGCACAGCCGGGCCCGCCCGTCGGGGGTGATCCGGACGCGCTGCGGGTGGTCGCAGCCGAGCACGAAGCCGTGCCGGTGCGCGGCCTCCGCGGCGGCGGCGAGCGGGGCGACGGCCCGGGCGGCCGCGAGCGGCTTGAGCATGCCCTCGGCGACGGCCTCGGCGAGGCTGCGGCCGCTGACCCACTCCGTGACCGCGGCCCCGAGGACGTCCGGGGGCAGTCCGGCGGCGCCGGGCGAGAGGACGTCGAGCAGCCGCGCGCAGCCGCTGTGCTCGAAGGAGCCGGACCGCAGCGCCCGGACGATCATCTCCTCGGCCCGGGCGGAGCCGGTGGGGTCCTCGTCGCCGCCGATGGCGCCGTGCTCGGGGGCCAGCGACCGGAGGATCGTGACGGCCACGTCCCGGCGCAGGACGGTGTCCTCGGCCTGCCAGAACTCGGCACCCGCGGCCAGGTCGGAGCCGACGCGGGTGCGCAGGCGGTACCGGCCGGTCAGCAGCGCGCCCGCGGTGGTGGCGGGCGGGTCGGACTCCGGCCGGCGCGGCACGGGCATCAGCTCGCCCGGCGGGACCGAGGGCCGGCTCGCGAGCTCACTCATCACCCAGGTGCCCCACGGGCACACGTGTGAGCTGGCTCACGGACACACACCTCCCCCGGGCCGCCGCCGCGGACTCCCCGGCGGAAGCCTACCGGTCGCGACGGGGTGTGCGCCCGCTGTTCGACCGACCGATGAGCCGGCGGATCCTGGCGACCAGCGGGTCGACCTCGCGCACCCGGAGCAACGCCATGGCCGCCAGGACGGCGGGTGCCGAGACGATCAGCGCCACCACCAGCGCCGTCCACGCCCGGGCGGGTGCGGGCCACCCGTCCGGGATCGGCAGGAGGGTGACGACGCCGTAGGCCACCAGGGTGCCCAGCAGCGACGCCACTGTGGTGGAGGCCATCGTGGCGAGTACGTCACCGCTGGGGAGGGTGCCGAGCCTGCGGCGCAGCAGCAGCTGGCCGACGACCGCGCCGACGACGAAGGAGAACCCGTTGACGGCGGCGAGCCCGAGCACGACCTGATCGGGCGGGAGCACGGCCCCGCACACCAGCAGCAGCGGGATCTTGAAGCCGACGGTGGCGAGCTGGATGAGCGCGGGCGTCCGGCTGTCGGCCAGCGCGTAGAAGACCCGCAGCTGCAGCATCATGATCGCGTAGGGCAGCAGCCCGAACGCGGAGACGGCCAGCGTCGCGCCGATGACGGCGGCGCCCGCCTCGTTGTCCGGGCTCCAGGCGAACAGGGCGGCGGCGATCTGCCCGCCGAACACCGTGATCAGCGCCGAGATCGGCAGCAGGAACACCGCGGAGAGCCTGCTGCCCAGGGAGAGGTCGGCGACGACCTCGTCGGGGCGGCCCTCGGCCGCGGCCCGGCTCATCCGCGGCATCAGGGCGGTGAGCAGCGAGACGCCGAGGATGCCGTAGGGGACCTGCAGCAGCAGCCAGGCGTTCGTGTAGACCGCGGGCCCCGCCGGGTCGGCCGCGCCGGCGATGCGCTGGGTGACGACGAGGCTGAGCTGCCCGATGAGGACGTAGCCGACGACCCAGATCGCGAGCCCGCCCGCCTGTGACAGCCGCGGGTCCCAGCCGAACTCGGGCCGGAACCGGAACCCGATGCGCCGGATCGCCGGCAGCAGCACCACGGCCTGGACGACGATGCCCAGCGTGGTGCCGATGCCCAGCACGAGCAGCTTCGGCTCCCCCATGCGCACGGGGTCGACGCTGATCTCGCCGGGCACGAGCACGAACACGCCGAGCACGACGAGCACGACGACGTTGTTGAGCACCGGCGCCCAGGCGAACGGGCCGAACACCCCGCGGCTGTTGAGGATCGCGCCCAGCAGCGCCCCGATCCCGTAGAAGAAGATCTGTGGCAGCAGCAGGTAGGCGAACGCGGTGGTCAGCGGTGCGGCCGCCGGGTCGGCGCCCTCCGCGATGTAGAGCGAGGTCAGCAGCGGCGCCGCGATCACCGCGACGACGGTGGCCAGCAGCAGCGCGGTCCCGGCGAGGGTGAGCAGCCGCCGGGTGTAGCGGTCGCCGCCGTCCTCGTCCTCGGTCTGGGCGCGCACCAGCAGCGGGATGAGCACCGCGGAGAGCACGCCGCCGATGAGCGACTCGTAGACGATGTTCGGCAGCGTGTTCGCGATCGTGTACGAGCTGTTGACCAGCCCGATCCCGAGCACGCCGACGAGCAGGATCTGCCGCAGGAAGCCGGTGGCGCGGCTGGTCAGGCTGGCCAGCGCGATGCGGCTGCTCGAGCGCCCGAGCGAGGGCTTCGCCGGCTCCGCGTCGACGATCGGCGCGAAGATCTGGGTGATCTCGTCGTCCCCGGGCGCGGGGATGTAGGCGGTGCGCTGTGCGGACGGCGGGACCTCCGCCGGGCCGGGACGGCGCGCGTCGGCCCACGGCGGCGGGACGCCCGGCAGGTCCGGTGGCGGCCCGGCAGGCCCGCGCGGGGGCCGGGCGAGGCCGGGTTCGGTGCGCCGCTGCGCGAGCGGCACCGGCGGGGGCTCGGAGCGGCCACGGGGGCCGG
>JAPLAT010000275.1 GCA_026393175.1 Pseudonocardiales bacterium | reverse complement strand
CCGGAAGGATCGCCTCGAGGACGGCGAGCGGGTCGTGCAGGGCGACGCTGTCGGTGCCGTGCCGCTCGCGGAACGCGGCCCGGTAGAGCGTGAGCATGCGCGCCAGCGTCGCGCCGCGCGGCCCGCTCGCGGTCAGCGCCTCGACCCAGCGGACGTCGGCCAGGCAGAGCATGGTGATGTCCAGCGGGACCAGCGTCACGGGCACGTCGGGCTGGGTCAGGACGCGGTGCGCGGCCTCCGGGTCGGCGTAGACGTTGAACTCGGCGCGCCCCTGTCGCGTGTTGCCCCCGCCGAGGGACCCGCCCATCGTCACGATCCGGCCGATCTTGGCGGTGAGCTCGGGGTGCACCGCCAGCAGCAGCGCCACGTTCGTGAGCGGGCCGATGGTCGCGATCGTCACGCGCTCGTCGGCGCGGCGCAGGACGGAGGCCATCAGCTCCACCGCCGAGCGGGGGTCGGGGTCGATCGGCGGCGGGAACTCCGCGGTGCGCTGCCCGAGGCCGTCGGCGCCGTGCCACTCGGGTGCCCACTCCTCTTGCTGGTGCACCAGCGGGCGCGCCGCACCGGCGGCGACGGGCACGTCGGACCGTCCGGCGAGCGCGAGGACCCGCCGCGCGTTGGCGAAGGTCCGGTCCAGCGCGACATTGCCGAACGGCACCGTCACCGCGCGCACCTCCACCTCGGGGCTGCGCAGCGCCAGGACGAGGGCGAGGGCGTCGTCGACGCCCGGATCGGTGTCGATGATCAGGGGAAGCGGCATGGTGGTCGCCTTCACTCCGGCAGCGGCGCGGGCGCGCTGCGGTAGGTCGGTGGCGTGCGGGAGAGCCCGATCGGATTGCGCACCAGGTGGATGAGGGACCCGTCCGGCCGCGGCACGCCCACGACCGGTGCGAGACCGAGCTCGGTGGCGAGCCGGAAGGCGCCGGCGACGTCGTTGACGACGCCGGCGGGGACCCGCGCGGCGGTACACGCCGCGGCCCAGTCGGCGGCCGGGCGCGCCGCCAGGCGCTCGGTGAGCCTCGCCCGCAGGGCCACCCGGTTCGCCACGCGGGCCGGGTTGGTCGCGAACCGGGGATCGTCGGCGAGGTCCTCCACGCCCAGCACCGCGCACAGCGCCCGGAACTGGCGGTCGTTGCCCACCGCGAGCACCAGGTCCCCGTCGGCGGCCGGGAGCAGCTCGTAGGGCGCGATGCTCGGGTGCCGGTTGCCCATCCGACCCGGCACGACACCGCCGGAGGTGTAGGCCGACGCCTGGTTCACCAGCGCGCCGAGCAGCGACGACAGCAGGTCGACCTCGACACGCTGACCCGCCCCCGTGGCATCGCGGTGGCGCAGCGCGGCGAGGATGCCGACCGCCGCGAACAGCCCCGACAGCACGTCCACGACGGCGACGCCGACCTTCTGCGGCTCGCCGTCCGGGGTGCCGGTGATGTGCATGAGGCCGCCGAGAGCCTGGATCAGCAGGTCGTAGCCGGGCAGGTCGGCCCCGGCGCCCCGGCCGAACCCGGTGACCGAGCAGTACACGAGGCCCGGGTTGCCGGTGCACAGCTGCTCGTACCCGAGACCGAGGCGGTCCATCACGCCGGGCCGGAAGTTCTCGACGACGACGTCCGCGGTGCCGGCGAGCCGCCGGGCCTCGGCGAGGTCCTCCGGATCGGTGAGGTCGAGCACCACCACGTCCTTGTTGCGGTTGACCGACTGGAAGTAGGTGGCGGTGCCGCGATCGTCGTAGGGCGGCCCCCAGCTGCGGGTGTCGTCCCCGGTGCCGGGCCGCTCGATCTTCGTGACGGCGGCGCCGAGGTCGGCCATGAGCATCGTCGCGAACGGCCCCGCCAGGACGCGGGAGAAGTCCAGCACCTGCAGATCCCCGAGAGCGGAAGGCATCGTCAACTTCCTGGTCAGAATCGTTTCGAGAACGCTACGACGTGGCTCCTGGCGGGGTCAAGCGGGCGGGGTGTCGGCGGCGATGCCGCGCCAGGTCGGGCAGTGGAGCCTGGCGCCGGACGCAGGACCTTGACCGGTCCGCGGCCGCGTCTATACGATTCAGAAACGTTTATACCGCTGCCGAGCGGCCGTCGCCGCGGACCGGTCGGCGGCCGTGCGGGGCCGACCGGGGACGAGGAGACAGCATGCGCAACGCGGACCGCTTCTACATCGACGGGGCCTGGGTGCCGCCGCGGGTGACGTCGCTGCGTGACGTGGTGGACCCGTCGACCGAGAAGCCGATCGCGTCCGTCGCGCTCGGCGGGGCCGAGGACGTCGACGCCGCCGTGGCCGCGGCGCGCGCCGCGTTCGCGACGTTCTCGCAGACGAGCGTGCCCGACCGGGTCGCCCTGCTCCGGCGGATCACGGAGGTCTACCAGGAGCGCAGCGACGAGCTCGCCGAGGCGCTCATGGCCGAGCTCGGTGCGCCGACCGCGCTCGCCCACGGTGCGCAGGTCGGCGCCGGGCTCGGCCAGTTCGCCTCCGCGCTCGACGCCCTCGTGGCCTTCGAGTTCGAACAGGCGCGGGGCACGACGCAGATCCGCTACGAGCCGATCGGCGTGTGCGGGCTGATCACGCCCTGGAACTGGCCACTGCTGCTCATCGCCGCGAAGGTGGCGCCCGCCCTCGCCGCGGGCTGCACCGTCGTGCTCAAGCCCTCCGAGCTCGCCCCGCTCAACGCCGTGGTCCTGACCGAGATCCTGCACGAGGCCGGCGTCCCGGCCGGGGTGGTCAACCTCGTCCACGGCGACGGTGCAGGGGTCGGGTCCGCGATCACGTCCCACCCGGACGTCGACATGGTCTCGTTCACAGGCTCGACGCGCGCGGGCGTGGAGGTCGCGAGGAGCGCCGCGCCCACGGTCAAGCGCGTCGCGCAGGAGCTCGGGGGCAAGTCGGCCAACGTGCTGCTCGACGACGCCGACCTGGAGACGGCCGTCCCGCGGGACATGAACGACGTGTTCGCGAACTCCGGGCAGTCGTGCAACGCGGGCACGCGGTGGCTGGTCCCGCGGTCCCGGCTGGCCGAGGCGGAACGGATCGCGCGGCGGTGCGCCGGGTCGGTCACCGTCGGGCACCCGGAGGACCCGGGCGTGACGATCGGCCCGCTGATCTCGCAGGAGGCCTACGACAAGGTGCAGCGGCTGGTCCGGAGCGCCCTCGACGAGGGCGCGACGCTGGTCGCCGGCGGGCTCGGCCGGCCCGAGGGCCTCGAGACCGGGTACTTCGTGCGGCCGACGGTCCTGACCGGCGTGCACAACGACATGGCGATCGCCCGGGAGGAGATCTTCGGCCCGGTGATCACGATGATCGCCTACGACGACGAGGAAGAGGCCGTGCGGATCGCCAACGACACCGTCTACGGCCTCGCCGGGTTCGTCTCCTCCGCCGACCCGGAGCGGGCCCGTTCCGTCGCCCGCAGGCTGCGGACCGGCATGGTGCACGTCAACGGCGCCGGCCTGGACTTCGCCGGCGCGTTCGGCGGCTACAAGCAGTCCGGCAACGGCCGGGAGTACGCCGACTTCGGGCTGCGGGAATTCCTCGAGGTGAAGACGGTCTTCGGCCACGGCGACTCTTGACCGTAGCCGGGATCGAGGCGTTACGATCGAAACGAATCCACCAGCGCTCTTGCTGGGTGGGAGTACACGAAGAAGCCCTCGGATAGAACCGTTTATTCCGCAGGAGTCCGCCTCGCCAGGGGTGGCCCACCGGACGGAGATGGGGAGTCAACCGTGACCGACTACGACGCGTCAGCACCCGACGCGCGCCGCTACCCGCGGGTCATCGTGCCCGACGAGATCGACAAGATGCCGCGGTTGCACTTCAACACGGGCATCGAGACGAACATCTTCCTCTCCCGTGAGCGCGACGACGCGCGGTACTTCCGCCACGGCTACTGCTACCAGGAACCCGACCACCTGCCCTACGAGTGGCACCAGCAGGACTTCGACGAGACGCACTACGTGCTCAAGGGGAAGATCCACCTGGTCGTCGAGGACGCGGCGGGCCGCGTCGTCGTGCTCGAGGCCGTGGAGGGCGAGCACATCTACCTCCCGGCGGGATACCGGTACCGGCTCGAGGCCACCGGGGTGCAGACCGTCTTCTTCTGGACGTCCGGGCCGTCGCCGCGCGTCGGCGTGGCCGACGCGCCGGACTTCAGCCGTGAACTCAAGTCGCTGAGGAGCTGACGACATGGCCGTGACCGCGAGTACGTGGCAGCCGCTGCGGGGGGACAAGCGCTGGGCCTACCTGGCGAGGGCGAGGACGATCCGGGTCGCCACCGCCAACGAGGACGGCTCGATCTACCTGTCCCCGCTGTGGCTGGTCGTCCACGACCGGAAGCTCTACATCCCCATCGACGCCGCGAGCAGGCACGCCGCCAACTTCACGGCAGGCAGGCCGCTGTCGGCGCTGGTGGACCAGGGCGAGGAGTACGCCACGGTCAGCGGAGTCCGCGTCATGGGGCGGATGGAGGAGGTGACCGACCCCGCGCTCGTCGAGACCCTGGCCGAGCTCGTCGTCGACAAGTACTTCCACGTCGGGCACCCCTACCTCGGCCAGTACCTCGAGTTCGGGGCCGTCGCCGGGCGCCGGTACTACGAGCTGGTCCCCGACAAGATGATCGGCTGGGACATGCGCGAGCTCACCGTGCTGCCGATGCCCGAGTCCCGCACCCTGCCCGCGCACGTGGGGGACCGACTCGTATGAGCACGCCGACCGACGGGCGGCCGCTGCGCGTGCTGGTGGCCGGGGAGTCGTGGATCAAACACACGGTCCACATGAAGGGCTTCGACCAGTTCCACACCACGGAGTACGAGGAGGGCGCGGGGGTCTTCCTCGCCGCCCTCGCCGACTCGGGGTACGAGGTCACCTACGTCAGGGCGCACGAGATCTCGGCCCGCTTCCCGACGACCGTCGCGGAGCTCGAGGCCTTCGACGTCGTCGTGCTCAGCGACATCGGGTCGAACTCCTTCCTGCTGTCCGACGAGACGTTCCTGCGCTCCGAACGCACGCCCAACAAGCTGGGCGTCCTGGTGGAGTACGTGCGCGGCGGCGGCGGCCTGGTGATGGTCGGCGGCTACATGTCGTTCACCGGGATCGACGGGCGGGCCCGCTACGGCATGAGCCCGCTGGCCTCGGTGCTGCCGGTGACGATGCTCGACCACGACGACCGGATCGAGCGACCGGAGGGCGTCGAGGCGTGCTTCGACGCGCCGGAGCACGCGGTGCTGGGCGGCACGCCGCCCCGGTGGCCCGCGCTGCTGGGCTACAACCGGCTGGTGGCGAAGCCGGACGCGACGGTGGTCGCCCGGGCGGAGGGCGATCCGCTGCTCGTCGTGGGGGCGGCGGGCCGCGGCCGTGCGGTAGCGTTCGCGTCCGACCTCGCTCCGCACTGGGCCCCGCCGGAGTTCGTGCGGTGGCCGCACTACCGGCAGCTGTGGGCCTCGATCCTCGGATGGGCGGCCACGGGGTCGGACACGGCGGAGGGCGACCGGCCCGCACGACGGACGGAGAGGGTCAGGGCGTGAACAACCGGCGCCGCCCGACGATGAAGGACGTCGCGAAGCACGCGCGGGTGTCGGTCAGCACGGTGAGCTACGTGCTCAACGACAGCGGCCCGGTCGCCCCGGAGCGACGTGAACGCGTGCTGGACGCCGTACGGGTGCTGGAGTACTCGCCCAACGAGTCCGCACGCAGCCTGAAGCGCCGGTCGGCGTCGGCCATCGGGCTGGTGGTGCCCGACCTGACCAACCAGTTCTTCGCGCTGATCGCCGAGGGCGTGCAGGGCGCGGCGATCGAGCGCGGCGTGCTCGTCGTGCTGTGCGCGCCCGAGGCCACCCCCCTGACGGAGGCCCACCACGCCAAGCTGTTGCGCAGCCAGCGCCTGGACGGGGTCATCTACCTGACCGGCACGGGGACGCTGCCGACCGCCGTGCTGGAGCTGGCCCGGTCGGGCCCGGTGGTGCTGGTCGACGAGCAGATCCCGGGCTTCGACCTGCCTGCGGTGGTGTGCGACTCCCGCCGCGGGGCGCGCGCGGTCGCCCGCCACGTGCTGGAGCAGGGCCATCGGCGGATCACCGTCATCGGCGGCCCGGTCGCGATGTGGACGGCGGAGCAGCGGCTGGCCGGGTACCGCGAGGCGGTGGCGGCCACCGGGGCGGACCCGGACTCGATGCCGGTGCTGGTCGGCGACTACCGCCAGGACTCGGGCTTCGCGCTCGCCCGCAGGGCGCTGGACGTCCCCGCCGCGCACCGGCCCACCGCGCTCGTGTGCGCCAACGACCTGATGGCGATCGGGGCGCTCGAGTACTGCAAGTCCGCCGGTTTGCGCGTGCCGGAGGACGTCAGCATCGTCGGGTTCGACGACCTCCCGGTCTCGGCGCTGCTCACGCCGCGGCTCACCACCGTCCGGCAGCCTGCCCGCGAGATGGGCGCGGAGGCGGCGAACTGCCTTCTGGACATCCTCGCGAAGGACGACGGCAACCCGCTCCCGAGCGGGCCCGCCGTGCTCTCCACCTCGGTGGAGATCCGCGAGTCCGTCGCCCCGCCCGCGGGCTCGCCGTGAGCGCGCCCGTCGTCGTGGTGGTCGGGGCGATCAACGTCGACCTCGTCGTCGCGGCGGCGCGGCTGCCCGGGCCGGGGGAGACGGTCGTCGGCGGCGGCGTGCAGCGGCACGGCGGCGGCAAGGGCGCCAACGCGGCGGTGGCTGCCGCCCGGGCCGGTGCGGAGGTGCTGCTGATCGGTGCGGTCGGCGCCGACGACACCGGCGCCGCGGCACTGGCCGAGCTGCGCGCCGACGGGGTCGACACGGCCGGGGTGGCCGTGCTGGACGGCGTGCCGACCGGGGTCGCCCTCATCGTCGTCGACGACCACGGGGAGAACCAGATCGCCGTCGGCGCGGGGGCGAACGCGGCCGTGGAGGCCGAGCACGTCCGGGAAACCTTGCGCACCGTCCTGCCGCGGGCCGGCTGCGTGCTGGTCAGCACGGAGATCGCGGCGGCCGCGGTGGCGGCCGCGGTCGAGGCGGCGGCCGCGGCCGGCGTGCGGTGCGTGCTCAACCCGGCGCCGGTCGTGCCGGTCGTCGCGCAGTTGCTGGGACACGGGCCGGTCCTCACCCCGAACAGCACCGAGTGCCGGCACCTCGCCGCGCTGGTGGACGCGGACTCGCCGGCCGAGGGCGTGGCCCCCCCGGGGGCCCGCGCGCTGGTGGCCCGCACCGGCGCCCCGGTCGCCGTCACGCTCGGCGGCGACGGCGCCGTCGTCGTGGTGCCCGGTGCGGACCCCTGTCCCGTGCCGCCGCTGCCCGCGACGGTCCGGGACACGACGGGGGCGGGCGACACCTTCAACGGGGTCCTGGCGGCCCGTATGGCGGCCGGGGACGGCCTCGTCGCCGCGGTCCGGACGGCCACCGCGGCGGCGTCGTTGTCCGTCGGGCACGTGGGGGCGCGGACAGGGATGCCCCACGCCGCCGCGATCGCCGCCGCGCTCGCCACTCCCTGAGGCTCCGACGAGGCCGGTCGTCCACGGTGCCCGATGAGGGGACCAGAATGCTTTTCACCGTTCCGCTTGACGCGCACCCACCGAGCCCCGTTCCGCCGGTGCCGGGCCCCACCGGACCTGGCGCGGGACGGCCCGGTCGCCGTTCCGCCAGAGGTGCGCCAGACGGGGCGCTCCGGGCTCTCCGTCGCAGCTCAGTCATGTGAGCTGGCGTGATAGGGCGCCGAGGGGCGGCGGAGCGCAGGCGGGTCCGGGCCTTCCCGGCGAGCGGGGGAGCGGGCCGGCATCCGCGCGTGCCCGTCGTCGCCCGGTCGATGCGGCCCTCGGGTCGGTAGAAGTGCGTTGACAGTCACAGTAGAAACGTTAATATCGTGTTGCTCAGTCAGCTGACATCTAGTGATCACGCGTCTGGCAGGCCATCGTGTGTCGGGCGGCGGACGACGAGGTCGGCTCGTGAGTTGATCCACCGGCCCGTGGCGGATCCGAATACGGCAATCCCCTGTAGAAACGACTCTCAGACCGAGGTGGCATCGGATGCGGCGGTACCTGGACAACCTGATCATCAACACCGACAACTACAAGCACTGCCACTACCCGCTGTACCCCCCGGGCACCGAGTACGTGTCCAGCTACATC
>JAPLAT010000542.1 GCA_026393175.1 Pseudonocardiales bacterium | reverse complement strand
GAGCGGCCTCGGGCTGCCCGACGAGTCGTACTACCGCGAGGACGCCTACGCCGAGATCCGCACGGAGTACGTCGCCCACCTGCGCCGGCTCGCCGCCCTCGTCGGGCTGCCGGAGTCGTACGCCGACACCGTCATGGAGCTGGAGACCGCGCTCGCCGCCGAGTCCTGGGACCGGGTCACCAACCGCGACGCGGAGAAGACCTACACGCTCATGACCCTCGGCGCGCTGCGCGACTCGGCGCCCGGGTTCGACTGGGAGCCGTGGCTGGCGGCGCTGCAGGCCCCGGACGGCGCGTTCGACGAGGTCGTCGTGCGCCAGCCCAGCTTCGTCACGGCCGCCGCGCGGCTGTGGGCCGAACGCCCGCTGGAGCAGTGGCAGGCCTGGCTCGCGATCCGCACCGCCGCCACCTGCGCCGACTACCTGCACGACGCCGTGGTCGAGGAGGACTTCGCCTTCCACGGGCGCACGCTGTCCGGCACGCCGCAGCTGCGGGAGCGCTGGAAGCGCGGCGTCGGGTTCGTGGAGGGGGCGCTCGGCGAGGCCGTCGGCAAGATCTACGTCGAGCGGCACTTCCCGCCCGCGGCCAAGGAGCGGATGGCCGAGCTCGTCGCCCACCTCGTCGAGGCCTACCGCCGCAGCATCTCCGAGCTGGACTGGATGGGCCCGGAGACCCGGGAGCGGGCGCTGGAGAAGCTGGGCAAGTTCACGCCGAAGGTCGGCTACCCCGACGAGTGGAAGGACTACTCCGCGCTCGAGGTGCGCGCCGACGACCTGCTCGGCAACGCCGGGCGCGCGGCGGCCTGGTACACCGACACGCAGCTCGCGAAGATCGGGCAGCCGGTCGACCGCGGCGAGTGGTTCATGACCCCGCAGACCGTCAACGCCTACTACCACCCGCGGATGAACGAGATCGTCTTCCCGGCGGCGATCCTGCAGCCCCCGTTCTTCGACGCCGACGCCGACGATGCCGCGAACTACGGCGGCATCGGCGCCGTGATCGGCCACGAGATCGGGCACGGGTTCGACGACCAGGGCTCGCGCTACGACGGCGACGGCAACATGACCGACTGGTGGACCGAGGCCGACCGCGCCGAGTTCGACCGGCGCTCCCAGGCCCTCGTCGCCCAGTACGACGCGCTGTCGCCGGCCGGGCTGCCCGAGCACAAGGTCAACGGCGCGCTCACCGTCGGCGAGAACATCGGCGACCTCGGCGGCCTGACGATCGCGCTCAAGGCCTACCGGATCGCGACGGAGGGCACGGAGCCGCCGGTGCTGGACGGCTTCACGGGCGTGCAGCGGGTGCTGATCGGCTGGGCGCAGGTGTGGCGGGCCGTGACCCGGGACGCCGAGGCGGTCCGCAGGCTCGCGATCGACCCGCACTCGCCGCCGGACCTGCGGTGCAACGCCGTCGTCACCAACCTCGACGCGTTCCACGAGGCCTTCGGCGTGGAACCCGGCGACCGGCTGTTCACCGAGCCGGGGAGCCGCGTGCGGATCTGGTGATCAGTCCTCGCCGCGCAGGACGGCGGGGCCGGGCTCGGGGAGGCCCGCGAACCCGGCCGGTGGCGGCGTCGAGGGCGCGGTTACGCGGGCCCGTCCGCCCCGCCCTCCCCCACCTCGCACAGGTTCGACGAACCTCGCACACGTCGGAACGTGGGCGAGGACGAAGGAGAGTCTGCGAAGTGCTGCGCCCGTGACGGACGAGAGCCGGGCGCCCGCGTGGGCGCCCGGCTCTCCGGTCGTGCAGTGGTCAGCCGGTCAGGGCGTGCACGCGCTTGCGGGCGTCCTTGGCCGCGCCCTCGGCCTGGTGGGCGATCTCGTGCCCGACGACCGACGCGCGCCCGGCGACCTCGTGGCCCAGCGCGGCGGCCTGGGTGGAGATGCTGTCGAGCACCTTGGGGGCCTTCTTCTCCAGGTCGGCGCGTGTGCGGGCGGCCTGCTTGGCGAGCTGCTTGCGCTGCTTCGCGGTGCGCTTGACGAGCTCGGCGCGGCGCTTCTCGGCCTCCTTCTCCCACGCCGCCCGGCGCTTCTCGGCCTGCTTCGCGGCCTTCGCGGCGCGCTTGCCGACGACCTCGGAGACCTCCGAGGCGCGGGAGGAGAGCAGCCCGCCCGCCTCGCCGGCACGGGCGGAGAGGACCTCGCCCGCCCGCGAGGCGCGCGCGGACACGGCGGCCCCCGCGCCGGGGGCGGCACCGACGAGGCCCGCGGCGATGCCGGACACGGCGCCGCCCGCGGTCTGGGCCACGCCGCCGACCCGCTCGGACACGTCGTGCGCGGTGGCGCTGAGGCGGTCGCCGAGGTCGGGGGTGGAGTCGGTGAGGTCGGCCAGCCGCGCCGACGCGCGACGGGCGGCCCGCCGGCCCTGCCAGGCCAGCGACGGCTTGCCCTCGGTGTCCGCGGCGGCGATGAGCAGCCCGCCCAGCAGGCCGAGGTTCTTGAGGAAGTGGATCTGCTGCTCGGCCTTGCGACCCTCGTCCGTCTCCTCCCAGAAGCGGTGCGCGGCCAGCGTGGTCGGGATGAGGGAGGCGGCGAGCGCGGTGGACGCGAGGCGCGGGAACTTGCCGAGCGCGAGCATCGACCCGGCCACGATCTTCACCCCGGCGTCGATCTTGACGAGCATCTCGTCGTCGGGCCGGTGGTCGATGGGCGCCACCTCGACGGCCTTGTCGACGGCGGGGGACACGGCGTCGAGCACGGGTCGGGCCGCCTCGACGTGGCCCTGGGGCGCGCGGAGCGCGTTGACGCCGCCCTGGATGAACAGTGCGGCCAGCATGGGTCGGGCGAGTCGACGAAGGAGCATGTCGAGCGGTTCCCCGTGGGCGGCGGCACGAAACCCCCGGTGCCAGAATCTCCTCCATGCGACGGGCGATCGGTCTCGACATCGGCGGCACGAAGATCGCGGGCGGTGTCGTCGACGAGAGCGGCGCCCTGCTCGCCGAGATCACGGAGCGCACCCCGGAGGAGTCCGACGGCGACGCGGTGGCCCCGATCCTGTTCGACATCGTCGAGCGGCTGCGGGCCGAGCACGGCGACGTGTCGGCCGTCGGGGTGGGCGCGGCCGGGATCGTGGAGTGGCCGGAGGGCCGGATGGTGTGGGCGCCGAACAACGCCTACCAGGACTGGCCGGTCCGCGAGCAGCTGGAGAAGGCCACCGGGCTGCCCGCCGTCGTGGACAACGACGCCAACGTGGCCGCCCTCGCGGAGGCCCGGCTGGGCGAGCGCCGCGACCGCGAGCTCGTCCTCATCACCGTCGGCACCGGCATCGGCGGGGGCCTCGTGCTGGGCGGGCAGATCTACCGTGGCCCGACCGGCCGCGGCGCCGAGCTCGGCCACATCATCCTCAACCCGGACGGCCCGGTGTGCGGCTGCGGCAACCACGGCTGCTTCGAGGCCTACGCCTCGGGCACGGCGCTGACCCGGATGGGCCGCGAGGCCGCCGCGGACGACCCGCAGGGCCTCATCGCCCGGCTCGGCGCGGAGCAGGGCGAGGTCACCGGCCAGACGGTGACGGCGGCGGCCGGGCAGGGCGACGCGGTGGCCGTGCAGCTGTTCGAGCGGCTGGGCCGCTGGCTCGGGGTCGGCATCGCCTCGCTCGCCAACATCTTCGAGCTGGAGGCGGTGGCCGTCGGCGGCGGGCTGGTGGAGACCGGCGACCTGCTGCTGGAGCCGGCCCGGCGCGCGGCCCGCGAGTTCGCGTACGCGACGCAGGCGCGCCTCACCGTGCCGATCCGGCCGGCGACGTTCGGCAGCGACGCGGGCATGGTCGGCGCGGCGCTGCTGGCGCTGGACGAGACGGACGTCACGGTCACTCAGTAGGGTGGGGCGGGTGTCCCCCGCACTCGTGCTCGGCCCCTTCCTGCGCCACGTCGGCGAGACCTCCGCCCAGGTCTGGGTGCAGACCGACCGGGCCACCACGGTCCGTGTCCTCGGTGCGACGGCGCGCACGTTCGAGGTGTGCGGCCACCACTTCGCCCTCGTCGGCGTCACCGGCCTGGAGCCCGACAGCCGCACCCCGTACGAGGTCCACCTCGACGACGAGCGGGTCTGGCCGCAGCCCGGCAGCCCGTTCCCGGAGAGCGTGATCCGCACCCGCGGCCCGGCGGGCGCCGAGCGGCACCGGATCATCTTCGGCTCCTGCCGCTACTCGAAGGTGGCCGACCCGAAACTGGCCGCCACGCTGGGCATCGACGCGCTCGACGCCTACGCCGCGCGGATGGCCACGGCCCCGGTGGACGACTGGCCCGACGCGCTGCTGCTGCTCGGCGACCAGGTCTACGCCGACGAGCTGACGCCGCGGAACCGCCAGCGCATCGCCGGCCGCCGCGACCGGCACCCGGAGTGGCCCGACGACGAGATCGTCAGCTTCGACGAGTACGTCGGGCTCTACCGCGACGCCTGGTCGGACCCGGAGATCCGCTGGCTGATGTCCTGCGTCCCCACCGCGATGATCTTCGACGACCACGACATCCGCGACGACTGGAACACCTCGAAGGCCTGGCGCGACGAGATGCGCGCGACGCCGTGGTGGTGCGACCGGATCCGCGGGGGGCTCACGTCGTACTGGGTGTTCCAGCACCTGGGCAACCTGCCGCCCGACGAGCTCGCGGGCGACGAGGACTTCCGCCGGGTCCGCGAGGCCGAGGGCGACGTCTGGCCGCTGCTCGTCGAGCTCGCCGACCGCGCGGACGCCGAGACCGACGGGTCGAAGGGCGTCCGGTTCAGCTTCCGCTGGGACCTGGGCCGCAGCCGGTTCGTCATGATCGACTCGCGCAACGGGCGGATCCTCGACGACGGCAGGCACCTCATGCTGGGCGACGAGGAGTTCGACTGGGTCGAGGCGCAGGTGCAGGCCCCCGGCCCGGTCGACCACCTCGTCCTGGGCACGTCGCTGCCGTGGTTGCTGCCGCACGCGATCGGCGAGCTGCAGACGGTCAACGAGATCTCCGCGTCCCGCCCCGGGTGGCGCGGCCGGCTCGCCGAGAAGATCCGCCAGGCCGCCGACCTCGAGCACTGGGCGGCGTTCCGGGAGTCGTTCGACCGGCTCACCGCGATGATCGAGCGGGCCGCCGGCAGCGGGGTGGCGAGCGTGAACGTGCTCTCCGGCGACGTCCACCACAGCTACGCCGCCCGGGCCGACCTGGCGTCCGCCCCGCCCGCGGCCGTCCACCAGCTCACCTGCTCGCCGGTGCACAACCACGTGGAGTGGTTCGTGCGGCCCGGTTTCCGGCTGGGCTGGTCGCGGGCGATGCGGCGCTGGTCGGAGAGCTGGTCGCGCTGGGCCGGGGCGCCGGAGAAGCCGGTGGACTGGGAGCGGATCGTCGGCCCGCTGTTCGGCAACACCATCGCCACCCTGGTCGTCTCCGGGCGCCGGGCCGAGGTGCTGTTCGAGCAGCCGACGTCGGCGGCCACGCTCGCCCGGCGGGCGCGGCTGGAGCTGACCGCCTCGACGGTGGCCGAGGAGGTCGCGTGACGGCCCCGGGGGCCATGGCCGGGCACACCGTGGTGCTGCGGCCGGTCACCGCGGCGCACGTGCCCGAGATCATGGCCGTGGTCACCCACCCCGACATCGCGAAGTGGTGGGGCGGCTACGACCTGGAGCGGGTGCGGCGCGAGCTGCTCGGCCCGCAGAGCTTCGCCGTCGAGCAGCACGGGCGGGTCGTCGGGCTGATCCTCTACTACGAGAACGACGACCCCGACCACCGGCACGCGGCCGTCGACCTCGCCCTGCACCCCGACGCGCACGGCCAGGGGCTCGGGGCCGACGCGGTCCGCACGCTGGCCCGGCACCTCATCGACGTGCGCGGGCACCACCGGCTCGTCATCGACCCGGCCGTCCACAACGAGCGGGCGATCCGCTGCTACACCCGCGTCGGCTTCCGGCCGGTCGGGGTGCAGCGGCAGTACGAGCGCGGCGCGGACGGCACCTGGCAGGACGCGTTGCTCATGGACCTGCTGGCCGCCGAGCTGCTCTGAGCCCGCCCCGAGCCCCGAGTCCGTTCAGTACCCCGTGCGGGCCAGCCAGGTCGTGAGCACGGAGGCGTCGCCGAGCACCTGCAGGCGCGGGTGGTCGGCGGGGACGCGGCGCAGGGCGGCGAGCAGCAGGTCGCTCGCCGGGCCCCGCACGGCCACCGCGCCCTTGCCGTGCCCGTGCTCCCAGCGGACCGCGCCCGCCTCCTCGACGACCATCCACTCGCCGTCGTGCCCCAGTCCCTCGTCGGTGGCGTGCAGGTGCATCGTCGCGCCGGGGTCGAGCGGGGCGCCGCCGGTGCGCGCCACGACGAGGTCGAGCCACTCGGACAGGCCGTCGGCGGCGACGGCGGGCGCGAGGGCCGGGTCACCGCCCGCGGCGAGCACGGCGTCGGCGAGGTGGACGGTGGACTCGTGCAGGCGCCGCCGCACCCACCACGCGGCCGGGCGCGGCCCGAGGAACGTCCAGACCTGCTTGCCCGGGTCGGCGGCGACGGCGTCGAGCAGGGTCCGGGGGCTCGCGGCGAGCCAGGCGCCCGCGTCGTCACCGGGCCTGCCGTCCGGCACGTCGCGGAACTCCAGCGGCTCGCCGGTGCGCACGATCTCGGCGGCCCAGCGGTCGCCCCGGCCGACGTGGGTGAGCAGGTCACGGACGGTCCAGCCCGGGCACGTCGGCACCGGGAGGCCGGGATCGGCGGCGCCGACCGCGTCGGCGAGGAGGGCGTTGTGTTCCAGCAGCGCTGCGGCGTGATCCACGTCGCGCACGCTACAACCGGTTGAGGGTTCCTCCGAACGGGTACTGCTCCGCCATGGCGCCCGAACACCGTGACTGGACCGTTCCCGTGCCCCTGCGAGCGTTGCTGTGGTGGCCCGCGGTGTCGTTCGTGCTGGTGCTGGTGGCCCCCGAGGCCGCCGCGGGGTCGATCGCGCTGGCCGGCCTGGTCCTGGTCCTGCTCGGGGCCGTGGCCACGAAGCTGCGCCGCCGCCCGGCAGCCCCGGCCGCGAGCCCCGCCGAACCCGCGGGCGCGGCCCGCACGGCCTGACCCCGGAGCGGGACCCCCGGTAACACCCCACATCGGGCGGACGACGTCCTCCCACGACAGGGTGGTCATCCGGCCATCGATCGGACAGAGTGCTGTCCGTGCGTCGTCGGTCGAGGGGGAATCCGTGAGTGCGGTCCGCACCGCTGTCGTGACCGCCACCGGAGCCGTGGCCTTCGCCGCGGCCCTCTGCGGTCCCGCGCTGGCCGATGCGGTGTCCGCGCACCTGTCCCCCGTCCCGGCCGCCGCCGTCGGCGCCACCGTCTACGGCCCGTTCGCCGTGCCGGGGACGGCCGGGGCGCCCGACGCCGGTGCCGCCGCCGGTGCCGTCGCCACGGTGGAGCCGGTGCCCGCCGCCACGGCGGACGGCTCGACCCCCGCCGCGCCCGCCGTCGCGGCCTCGTTCGCCGCCAGCGGCGTCCCGGTCCGGGTGCTGCAGGCCTACCAGGCCGCGGCCGCCGCCACCGCCGCCGCCGACCCGGGCTGCCGCCTGGACTGGTCACTGCTCGCCGCCGTCGGGCACGTCGAGTCCGGGCACGCGCGCGGCGGCCGCCTCGACACCACCGGCCGCACCAGCTCCCCCATCGTCGGTCCCGCCCTCGACGGCGGGCCGGGTGTGCGCGCGATCTCCGACTCCGACGGCGGGCGGCTCGACGGCGACACCGTCTGGGACCGCGCCGTCGGCCCGATGCAGTTCATCCCGGGCACCTGGGCCCGCTCCGGCGCCGACGCCAACGGCGACGGCCGCGCCGATCCACACCAGGTCGACGACGCCGCCCTCGCCGCGGCCCGCTACCTGTGCGCCGGCAGCGCGGACGTCGGCACGCCGGCGGGTGCCCGCGCCGCCGTCCTGCGCTACAACGCCTCCGCCGCCTACGCCACCCGCGTGCTCCAGCTGGCCGACGCCTACCGCGCGGGCGTGCCGGTCCGGGCCGGGTACCCCGCCGTCCCGGCGCCGTCCGGGCCCTCCTCGCCGCTGGCCGGTCCGGTCGCTCCCGCCCCTGTGCCCGCCCCCGCTCCCGCGCTCGTGCCGGGCCCGGTCGCTCCAGCTCCGGTGGTCCCCGCCCCCGTCGTGCCCGCGCCGGGGGTCCCCGCCCCCGTCGGCCCCGCGCCGGGGGCCCCCGCACCGGGGGCCGAGGCGGGCCCGCCCGGGACCCCGACCCCCGCCCCCACCACCCCGCCGGTCACCACGACCCCGCCGCCGACCACCACTCCCCCGGCCAGCACTCCCCCGGCCACGACCCCGCCGGCGAGCAGCACCCCCACGACCCCGCCCGCGTCGACCGGTACGAGCAGCACCACGACCTCGCGCACCACGTCGTCCGCCCCGGCGTCGAGCGGCCCCGCCACCTCCGGCCCGGCCACGACGTCCGGCACGACGACCTCCGGCACGGCCACGACCTCGGGCACCACGACCTCGGGCACGGCCACCACGACCTCCGGCACCGGCACGACCTCGGGCGGCGCCGCCCCGACCTGCACCCCCGCCGGCACGACCCCCGCCGATCCCGCCACCCCGCCCTGCCCCACCACCGCTCCCTGATCGGCGCTGGGACCGGGATCCCGGGCCGCCGGGTCGGGCGCCGCCCAGCACACCGGCCCCGCCGCACGCGTCGACGTGCGGACCGCAACCCGCACCGCAGGACGGTGGGTCGTACCCGGCCTGCCGTCGGCACCTGCAGGACGGCCGGCCGTACCCGCCCTGCGCCGACACCTGCAGGACGGCTGTCCGTACCCCGGCCTGCTACCGGCACCTGC
>JAPLAT010000577.1 GCA_026393175.1 Pseudonocardiales bacterium | reverse complement strand
TCGTCGACCTCGACCCGGTCACCCTCCTGCTTGAGCCAGCGGGTGACGGTGCCCTCGGTGACGCTCTCACCGAGCGCGGGCATCTGGACGGAGAACGCCATGGCTCTCGGGGCTCCTTCTTCTACGCGGTTCGGGGGAGCGATCAGGAGTGGCTGTGCAGGGGCTTGCCGGCCAGCGCCAGGAACGCCTCGCCGAACGCCTCGTTCTGGGTGGGGTGGGCGTGGATCAGGGCGGCGACATCCTCGGCCTGGGCGTCCCAGTTGTAGACCAGCTGGGCCTCGCCGATGAGCTCGCCGACGCGGGCGCCGACCATGTGGATGCCGACGACCGGGCCCTCGGTGCCCTTCGCGCCGGTCTTGACCAGCTTGATCGCGCCCTGCGTCTGCAGGATCTGCGACTTGCCGTTGCCGGCCAGGTCGTAGGTGAGCGTCTCGATCTCGCCGTAGCGCTCCTTGGCCTGCGCCTCGGTGAGGCCGACGGAGGCGACCTCGGGCTCGCAGTAGGTGACGCGCGGGATGCCGGCCTCGTCGATGACCGGCGGGTTGAGCCCGGCCAGGTCCTCGGCGAGGAAGATGCCCTGCGCGAAGCCGCGGTGGGCGAGCTGCAGGCCGGGGACGATGTCGCCGAGCGCGTAGACGTTCTCCAGGTTGGTGCGCAGCCGCTCGTCGGTGAGCACGAACCCGCGCTCCATCGCCACGCCCGCCTCCTCGTAGCCGGCGTCGGCGGGGTTCGGGCCGCGGCCGACGGCGACGAGCAGGTAGTCGGCCTCGATCTCCTCGCCGGACTCCAGGGAGACGGTGACGGAGCTGTCGGTCTGCTTCGCGCCGGTGAACTTCACGCCGGTCTTGAACGCGATCTTGCGCTTGCGGAAGGCGCGCTCGAGCGCCTTCGACGCGAACTCGTCCTCGTTGGGGACCAGGCGGGGCAGCGCCTCGACGATCGTCACCTCGGCGCCGAAGCTGGTGAAGACCGAGGCGAACTCGACGCCGATGACGCCGCCGCCCAGCACCACGACCGACTTGGGCACCTCGTCGAGGCGGATCGCCTCGTTGCTGGTGATGACCCGGCCGCCGATGTCGAGCCCGGGAAGGGTGCGGGAGTAGCTGCCGGTGGCGAGGACGACCTTCTTGCCGACGTAGCGGTCCTCGCCGACGACGACGGTGGTGGGGCCCTCGAAGCGGCCGTGGCCGTCGACCAGGGTGATCTTGCGGGACTTCACGAGCCCCTGCAGGCCCTTGTAGAGCCGCGCGACCACGCCGTCCTTGTACTTGTTGACCCCCGCCATGTCGATGCCCTCGAGCGTGCTGCGGACGCCGACCTTCTCGCCCTCGCGCGCGCTGTCGGCCACCTCGGCCGCGTGCAGCAGCGCCTTGGTGGGGATGCAGCCCCAGTGCAGGCAGGTGCCGCCCAGCTTGTCCTTCTCCACCAGCACGACGGACATCCCCAGCTCCGCGGCGCGCAGCGCGCAGGCGTAGCCGCCCGACCCGCCGCCGAGGATCACCAGGTCCGCGTTGTGCTCGGGCACGTCGACACTCCTCATCCGTGGATCTTGGGGCGGCATGTCACGCCGCCGAAACCCCATCTTGTCACCCGGCGCGCCGCCGTGCGGGACCTGGTCACCTCCCGCCGGGAGACGATCGGGGGCGTCGCGCGTTGCACGGGCGGAGGTGGTCATCGATGGGATGGACGGACCGGTTCCGGCGGGCCCGCCCGGCCGGCGGGCGGCGGGCGGGCCGGGAGGACGAGGCGCACCTGCGGGAGTGGGCCGGCGCGCACCGCGGGGTGGAGGCGTTCGTCGAGCCGGCCACCGCCGTCACGGGCACGACGATGCTGCTCGTCGACGCCGACGGGGCCTGGACCCGCCGCCGCGTCGACGGCCCGGACGCCGCGCGGCGCCTCGCCCGCTCCCTGCGGATGCCCGTCTACGACGCGCAGATCGTCGGCTACCCGCAGCGGATGCGCGACCACGACGCCCGCGAGCGCGTCCTGCGCGAGCGCGAGCGCCGCCGGAACCTCTGAGCCGCCGGAACCCCTGAGCCGCCGGAACCCCTGAGCTGCCGGAACCTCTGGGCGGCCCGGCTCAGCCGTTCTCGGCGATGTCGACGAGCACCGCGTGCAGGGTGCGCACCGGCACGCCGGTGCCGCCCTTGGCGGTGTAGCCGTACGGGCCGCCGGTGTGGAAGCTCGGGCCGGCGATGTCCAGGTGCGCCCAGGGCAGGGTGTCGGGCACGAACTCGCGCAGGAACACCCCGGCCAGCAGCATGCCGCCGTAGCGGTGCCCCGCGACGTTGGCGATGTCGGCCACCCGGGAGTCGAGCTCGCCGCGCAGGTGCGCCGGGAACGGCATGGCCCACCCGTCCTCGCCGACCGCGCGGGCCAGCCCGGCGACCCGGTCGCGGAACGCGTCCGAGCCCATGACGCCCATCGTGCGCGTGCCGAGCGCGACGAGCTGGGCGCCGGTCAGGGTGGCCGTCTCGACCAGGTAGTCGGGCTCGTCCTCGGCGGCGCGGACGATCGCGTCGGCGAGGATCAGCCGGCCCTCGGCGTCGGTGTTGAGCACCTCGACGGTCCTGCCCCCGTACATCCGCAGCACGTCACCGGGGCGGTAGGCGGTGGCGCTGGGCATGTTCTCGGCCATCGGCACCGTCGCGGTGACCGCGACCGGCAGCTCCAGCCGCGCGGCCAGCACCGTCGTCGCGACGACCGCGGCCGCGCCGGCCATGTCGGAGGTCATCTGGTCCATCCCGGCGGCCGGCTTGATCGAGATGCCGCCGGTGTCGAACGTGATGCCCTTGCCCACCAGCGCCACCCGGGCCCGCGGCGACGCGCCGCCGGACCAGCTCAGCCGCACCAGCCGCGGCGCGCGCGAGGAGCCCTGCCCGACCCCGAGCACGCCCCCGAAGCCGCCCTCGGCGAGCGCGGCGTCGTCGAGCACCTCGACGGTGAGGCCCGCGGCCTCGCCGAGCTCGCGGGCGCGCTCGGCGAACGACGCCGGGTAGAGGTCGTTGGGCGGGGTGTTCACCAGGTCGCGGGCGGTGGCGACGGCCTCGGCGACGGCGGTGCCGGTGCGCAGGGCGGCCTCGTCGTCACCGGTGAGGTCGACCTGCCCGACCGGCTCCTTCCCCTCGCCGTTCGAGCGGTAGGCGGTGAAGGCGTAGGCGCCGAGCAGCGTGCCCTCCGCGGCGGCGCGGACGTCCAGCGCGCCCAGGACGGAGAGCGCGTGACCGGTGCCGGCGAGCGCGCGGGCGGCCGCCCCGGCGGCCCGGCGGACCTGCTCGGCGGCGTCGCCGTCGTCCTCGGCGCCCAGCCCGACGCCCACGACCAGCGGCGCGGTGATCGCCCCGCGGGTCGGCAGCTTCACGACCTCCTCGGCCTTGCCGGTGGCCCCGGCCACGGCCAGGAGCGCGGCCAGACCGCCGTCGAACGCGGCGTCCACGGACTCGGCGCCCGGCGCGAGGACCGGCCCCTCCTCGCCGGGGCGGAGGGCGACGACGACGGCGTCGACGGAGGCCGCGGCGGGGTCGCCGCCGGTCAGCTGCAGAACGGTGGGCACGAGGGTCCTCTCGCGGGGGAGCGGTGAGATCGCTTCGAGATGCTAATGACACCGGCTCGGGGGCGCGTCCGTCAGGTGCGGATGGTTGGGTGACGCGGTGTCCGGGAGCCTGCAGCGCCGCCTCGGCACCGCCGACGCGGTGGTGCTGGGGCTGGCCGCCATGCTCGGCACCGGCGTGTTCGCCGTGTGGGGCCCGGCCGCGGCGGCGGCCGGGCCGTGGCTGCTGGTCGCCGTCCTGGTCGCGGCGTTCGTGGCCGCCTGCAACGCCGCGTCCACCGCCGACCTCGCCGTCGCCCACCCGGAGAGCGGGGGCGGCTACGTCTACGGGCGGGAGCGGATCGC
>JAPLAT010000149.1 GCA_026393175.1 Pseudonocardiales bacterium | reverse complement strand
GGCTCGCCGACGTGGTGCTGCCCGCGGCCACGTGGGGGGAGAAGACCGGGATCTTCACCAACGCCGACCGCACGGTGCACCTGTCGGAGAAGGCCGTGGACCCGCCGGGGGAGGCCCGGCCCGACCTCGACATCCTGCTCGACTTCGCGCGTCGCATGGACTTCCGCGACCAGGACGGCAACCCCTTCCCGGCGTGGCAGGACGCGGAGTCGGCGTTCGAGGCGTGGAAGGCGGCGACCGAGGGCAGGCCGTGCGACTACACCGGCCTGAGCTACGAGCTGCTGCGCGGCGGCTCCGGCATCCAGTGGCCCTGCAACGCCGAGAGCCCCGGCGGCACCGAGCGCCTCTACACCGACGGCCGGTTCTTCGCCCGCCCCGAGTACTGCGAGAGCTACGGCCGGGACATGGTGACCGGTGCACCGCTGAGCCCGACGGAGTACCGGGCGCTCAACCCGGAGGGCCGCGCGGTGCTCAAGGCGGCCCAGTACGTGCCCCCGCACGAGCCCCCGTCCCCCGAGCACCCGTTCGCGCTGATCACCGGGCGGACGCTGTACCACTTCCACACCCGCACCAAGACCGCGAGGGCCCCGCAGCTGCAGGCGGCGGCGCCCGAGGTCTGGGTCGAGTGCTCCACCGCGGACGCCGGCCGGCTGGGGCTGCAGGAGGGCGACCTGGCCGAGGTGCGCACGCCGCGGGGCGGGATCCGGGCCCGCGTCCGGATCAGCGGGATCCGCGACGGGGTGCTCTTCGTGCCCTTCCACTACGGCTACTGGGACGCCGACGCGTCGGGCCCCGAGGGGACGGGCGGGGGCCGGGCGGCCAACGAGCTGACCGCCACCGACTGGGACCCGGCGTCCAAGCAGCCGCTGTTCAAGTCCGCCGCCGCGCGGATCGAGCGGGTCGAGGACGCCGAGGACGTGGCGGCGAGCGCCCCCACCACCACCGGATCGGCCCCGCAGCGTCCAGGGGTGCCGCCGACCACCGGCCGTCACCACGCCGCGTCCCGGTCCGCGGTCCCCGCCACGAGCGCAGGAGAGTCCCGATGAGCAAGGTCCCGCAGGTGCTTCGCGAGCTGCACCGCTCCGAGACGAGCCTGGCCAGGGCGCTGCTCGCCACGGCCGACCGGCACCAGGCCGAGCACGAGGTGTTCCACGTCGCCCGGGACATCGCCGGGTGGTCGCGCGACCACGTCCGGCAGCTGGCCGATACGGGCCGCAGCCACGGCCTGCGCCTGGCCCCCGAGCCGCGGACGGCCCCGCTGCCGCCGGTCGCCGCGGTGAGCAGGCGGCTGTCGGTGTCGCTGGGGCGGCGGCCGGAACCGGGCCTGCTCCTGCTCGCCGACCTGCGGCGGCTGCACCTCAAGGCGGCCGGGCTCTCGATGGACTGGGAGCTGCTCGCGCAGGTGGCCCAGGGCACGAAGCAGCGCACCCTGCTGGAGCTGGCGCAGCGCTGTCACCCCGAGACCCTTCGCCAGCTACGGTGGGCCAATGCGCAGCTCAAGACGCACGCGCCCCAGGTGCTCGCGTCGTGAACGGGGCCGGTGACGGCGAGGGCGGTGGGTCGCTGCCCGTCCGCGTCGTGCTGCGGCCGGTGGGCACGCCGCTGCCGCTGGGCTTCCTGGCGCTGGCCGTCGCCACGACGGCCTTCGCGGCGGTGCAGCTCGGCTGGGTGCCGCTCGACCAGGGCCGGGTCGCGGCGCTGGCCGCGCTGCTGTTCACGGTCCCGTTGCAGCTCGTCGCGTGCGTGTTCGGGTTCCTCGCACGGGACCCGGTCGCCGGGACCGGGATGGGCGTGCTCGCGGGTACGTGGGCCGTCGTCGGGGCGACCACCCTGACCTCTCCGCCGGGCTCGTCCAGCCCCGGGCTGGGTGTCGTCCTGATCGCCGCTGCGGCGTGCCTGCTCGTGCCGGCCGCGGCCGCTCGGGGCAAGCTCGTCGCGGCCGCCGTCATGGCGTTGTCGGCCGTGCGGTTCGCGGTCACCGGGGTGGCCGAGGCCACCGGCTCGGACGCCTGGCTCGTGGGGGCGGGTGGGGTCGGCCTCGTGCTCGCGCTGGTCGCCCTGTACGCGGCGGCCGGGTTCGAGTTCGAGGACGTCCGGCGACGCACCGTGCTGCCGTTGGCGCGCTCCGGGGATGGGGCGGCCGCGCTGCGGGGTGCGCCGCGTGAGCAGGTGTCCGCGGTCGCGCACGAGGCGGGCGTGCGCAAGCAGCTCTGACTGCCGTCGCCCCGGCCGCGCGGCGGCGGGCGCTCCCGCACGGTGGGCCTGGGCGGTCCGACTACCCGGACGGCATGGACGAGGACCCGCCGGCAGGGTCGTCGCCAGGGGCTGCCGGACCGTCGGGGGTCCGTCGTCGCCCGCCGCGGTGCAGGACGGCGTTGAGCTCCCCGCCCAGCAACAGGGCGACGCTGAGCAGGTACGCCCAGGTCATGACGATCGCGCCGCCGCCGAACGCGCCGAGGACCGGGTTCACTCCGGCGGCCAGGGTGAGGTAGAGGTGGAACCCCGCGCTCGCCGCGATCCAGAGGGCCGTGGTGAGCAGCGCGCCCGGGAGCGACTCCCGCCAGGGCGCCTCGCGGTGCGGGGCCAGGTGGAACAGGGTGGTCGCCCACAGGGCCAGCCCGACCACGAGCAGGGGGATCCGCAACGCCTCCCACACGGCGGCGAACGCGCCGCCGAGCCCGACGAGGTCGGCGAGCTGCCGCCCGGTGCCGAGGAACGGCCCGACGACGACCACGCTCACGGCGAGCACGACGGCGAGCACCGTCGCGAGCCCCAGGCCCAGGCCCAGCAGCCTGCGTCGCAGCCAGCTCCGTGTCTCGGGCACGCCGTAGGCGAGGTTGAGCGCCTCGATCACCACGGCGAACGCGCCGGAGAGGGTGACGAGCGCGGCCAGGGCGGCCACCGTCAGCAGCCCGCCGGGGTCCTGCTCGAACAGGTCGCGGACGGAGCCCACGACGCCGGACGCCTGCTCGGTGAGGACGGCGTCGATCGCCTCGACCACCTCCTGCTGGGCGGCCCCGGCGAGGTCGGCGCCGACGATCAGGTCGAGCACCCCGAGCAGGCCGGTGCCGAGCAGGAGCCCGGGGAAGATCCCCAGGACCCCGAAGAACGCCGTCTCCCCGGCCAGCCCGAGGACGCGGTCGTCCCGGGACTCGGCCGCGACCGCGCGTACGACGGTGCCCGCGCGCGCCAGCACCGGTCGGGGGGAGGGCACCCTCAGCCGTCCGGCTGCCCGAGCCGGCCCGTCCGGTACCCCGGCGCGGCCTGCTCGGGCAGGTCGGCGACCGGGGGCCCGTCGTGCAGCGGCGCCATCGCGGCGAACCAGGTCCGGGCGGGCACGGTGCCGCCGAACAGGGTGCCCTCGTCGCACAGCCGAGGCGGGGCGCCGTCGCAGACGGGGCGGGGTGGGCTGCCGTCGGCCCACGTCATCACGGCGCCCGCGAGGCGGTGGGTGGCTCCGACGAAGGCGGCGGAGAGGTTCTGCTGGGTCGTGCCCGTCTTCCCGATCATCGGGCGGTCCCAGCCGGCGGCCCGTGCGGCCGCGGTGGCGGTGCCACCGGTGTGGTCCTCGGAGAGGGCGAACGCGAGGCTGGCGGCCACGTCCTTGTCGACCGCCTGCTCGCACGGCGCCTCGGGCAGCGGCACCGGGGTCCCGGTGCCGTCCAGGACCTCGTCGACAGGGCTCGGCGGGCACCAGATCCCGCCGCTGACGATGGTGGCGGCGACGTTGGCCAGCTCCAGCGGGCTGGTCGGGACCGGCCCGAGGGTGAACGAGGCGCGCTCCTCCGCACGCACGGTCTCCCCGACCGTGCGTCCCGAGGTGCCCGGCTCCCGCAGGCTCTCGCGCAGCCCGAGCCGGTGGGCGGCGTCCACGACCGGGTCGACGGAGCCGAGCCGGTCCAGCAACGCGAGGAACGTCGTGTTGGGGGAGAACGCGAGGGCGTCCTGCAGGTCGACCGGGTCCGGTGCACCCCCGTCGCCGGACACCTCGTACGGTGCGCCCTCGTCGAGGAACACCTCGGAGGTGTAGGTCTCCGGGGCCGGGAGTGCCGTGCCGACCCCGAGCCCCCGCTCCAGCGCCGCGACGGCCGTGAAGATCTTGTAGACCGACCCGGCGCCGTAGGGGACGGGCGCCGAGGGGAGCGGGTAGGCGCTCTGCCCGGCCGCGGCGTCCGGACCCAGCTCGCGGTTGGCGGCCAGGGCCAGCACCCGGTGCCGCTCGCGGCCCGGTTGCACGACGGCGACCGCGTTGGCGATGCCCTCGGTCCCCGCCACCGGCACCTGGTCGGCCGCGGCCCGGCGGGCGGCGTCCGTGACCCGCAGGTCCAGCGTCGACCGGATCGTGTATCCGCCACGGCGCAGCTCCTCGGAGCCCAGGCCGAGGTCCTCGAGGTGGCGCAGCAGGTAGCGGCAGAAGAACCCCGTGCCGGGGCGCGCGGCCACGCAGCCGTCCTCGACGACGCGCAGTGGCTCGACCACGCCCGGCCCGCGCTCGCGGGCCGCGTCCGCCTGCTCGGGGGTCACGGAGCCGACCTCGACCATCGCGTCGAGCACGAGGTCGCGACGGGCGAGGGCTGCCTCGGGGTTGCGGACCGGGTCGTAGGTGCCCGGTGCCCGGACCAGCGCGGCGAGCAGCGCGGCCTGCGCCAGGTCCAGCTCGGTCGGGGTGACACCGAAGTAGGTGCGCGCGGCGGCGGTGACGCCGTAGGCGCCGTTGCCGAAGTAGACGGTGTCGAGGTAGCGGGCCAGGATCTCGTCCTTCGTCAGCCGCTCCTCCAGCGCGAGGGCGACCTGGGCGTCGAGCAGCTTCCGGGCGAGCGTGGGCGCGTCGGCCGCGTCGCGCTCCTCCGCGGTGGTCGCGGTCAGGAGCCGGTGGTTCTTGACGTACTGCATGGTGATCGTCGACGCGCCCTGACCGGACAGCGGGTCGCCGGTGTCCAGCAGGTTGGTGGCGAGCGCCCGGCCGAGGCCGCGCACGTCCACCCCGGCGTGCTCGCGGAACCGCCGGTCCTCGATCGCGATCACGGCGTCCTCGAGCACCTTCGCGACCCCGTTCGGTCCGGCCGGGACGCGGTACTGCTGGTAGAGCCGGGCGATGGGCGCGCCACCGGCGTCGGTCACCACCGTGGCGAGCGGGACGGCGTCCGCGTCGGGCAGGGCGAGCGTGTCGGCGCCGAGCGCGTCGGTGCCGAGCAGCGTGGCGGGGGAGACCCGGGTCAGGCCCGCGACGGGCACGGCCAGCACGCCGCCGACCAGGGCGCCGGTCCCGACGACCACGAGGACCAGCCGGAGCAGGGACCTGACCACGGGGCACCGGCCGGTCAGCCGTCGTCCGGGCCGGTGCCGTGCGCCCGGTCCCCGCTCCGGCAACGCCGCCACGCCCACCTCCGCCATCGTCGAGATCCCGGTCCCGGATACCCGGATCGGCGGCTCGACCCGTCGCGGGCCCACCATCGTCAGGCATTCGTCAGGCGCGGTGACCGGCGCCGTCGCACCGCGGCGCGTCCCGCAGCGCGAGGCGCTCGGTCCCCCAGCCCGCCGCCGACCAGATCGCGAGGCACACCCCGGCGACGAGGCAGCTGAGCGTGCCCATCAGCAGGTCGAGCACGGTGTCGGCGTAGCCGACCACCGGCGGGCCCACCCCGTGATAGAGGGGCCACTCGTAGAACTCCCACACCACGGCGAGCGTGGTGCCCACCGCCGTCGTCGCGATCACGACCGCCGCCCGGCGGGTCCCGTCCTCGTCCAGCCGTTCCACCAGGCCGGCCCGGGCGAGCAGCAGGTAGACGGCCGCCGCCGTCGCGCCGGGGGTGGTGGCGTGCACCGGGATGTCGATCCAGGGGACAGCGACGTAGAGGCCGAGCACGTTCGACCATCCCGCGACGGTCCACGTCAGTGCCACGGCCGCGTCGACCGGCCGGGGCAGGGCCGTCAGCCGGGGGACGAGCACGACGACCAGCACCGCGACGAAGACCGCGATGTCCGCGGGGGTGCCCGCCACCGCCGCCCACACCAGGCCCGCCGCGGCCACCACCCGGACGAGATCGGCCACCAGGTCGCTGACGCGCAGGACCTTCCGCATCATGGGGGACGCCGGACGGCCGGTGGTCATCCGGCCGCTCCGCCCCGCTCGTGTCTCCACGTCATCGGGGTTCCCGATGTCTCGCGGTTCCAGCTGACGGCCGTCTGACGATCCGCCGACACGGCGCAGGGGGAAGGACCGGTGCAGCACGGCCGCGAGCGGGTAGTCCTGCCCGATGTGGTTCGACTCCTGGTCCGACCTCGGTCGCATCCTCGTGGTGGGTCCTCTCGCGTACGTGGCGCTGGTGGCGGTGCTCCGGCTCTCCGGGGCCCGGACGCTGTCCAAGCTGAACGCGTTCGACCTGGTGGTCACGGTGGCGCTGGGGTCCACGCTGGCGACGGTGCTGCTCAGCGCCGACGTCAGCCTGGCCGAGGGGGTGCTCGGCCTGGCGTTGCTGGTGCTGCTGCAGTTCGTGGTGAGCCGGACCTCGCTGCGCTGGCCGGCGGTGGAGCGGGCGGTGAAGTCCGAGCCGGTGCTGCTGTACCGGGGCGGCTTCCTCGAGGTACCGATGCGCCGGGCCCGCGTGACCGAGGGGGAGATCCGCCAGGCCGCCCGGGGCTCGGGCCGGGCCTCGCTGGAGGACGTGGAGGCGGTGGTGCTGGAGACCGACGGCACGCTCAGCGTCCTGAGCAGTGCCCCCGACCTGCCCGATCCAGGCGGGGACGGTACCGCGGGACGGTGACCGCCGCGTGCGGGTGCCGCCCCGCCGCTCAGGACGGCGACGGGGCGAAGGGAAGGTAGTCGTTGCGTCCGACGGGACGGTCCCGCGGCCCGGAGGCGGTCGGCAGGGGCACGGGGCGGCCACC
>JAPLAT010000161.1 GCA_026393175.1 Pseudonocardiales bacterium | reverse complement strand
ATCGCGCCGGTGTCCAGGTAGGCCGCGCCGCACTCGCGGGCGAGCCGGCGCGCCGCCGTCGACTTCCCGGTGCCCGAGGGTCCGTCCATCGCCACGACCCCGCGCAACCGTCCTTCCACGGCTCCCATCATGCCGTGCGGCGTCCCGCTCCCCGCGCCCGGATCGTGCGACGATGCGGATGTGGGCGGGTCGGTGGACGAGGACGCGGTCGCCGGCGTGCTGCGGGCGGCCGGCGCGCGGTTCGCCTTCGTGCACGGCAGCCGGGCCGGTGGCACCCCGCGCCCGGACAGCGACCTCGACGTCGGCGCGTGGTGGGGGGCCGACGCACCGGACCCGTGGCGGGTGCGACTTCCCGGCTACGTCGACCTCACCGTCCTCGACCGGGCGCCGCTGTGGCTGGCGGGCCGCATCGCCCAGCGGGGTCGCCTGCTGTTCGACGACGACCCGGTCGCGCGGGTGCGATCGCAGCTACCTCGACGACCTCCCGGCACTCCGGGCGCGGTACGACAGCATGGCCCGACGGCTGGCCGCGGGAGCCCGGCGTGGTTGACCAGGAACGGGTGCTGCGCCTGCTCAATCGGATGGAGCGCGACGTCGCCGTGCTCGCGGACCTCGCCGGCCGGGGCGACCTGCTCGCCGACCCGGTCCTCCTCGGCTCCGTCAAGTACTACTTCGTCACCGCGATCGAGGGGTGCGCAAGGGTCGCCCATCACATCGCGGCCGCGGAGGGCTGGCCGGTGTCCGACTCGAACGGCGAGGCGGTCCGCCAGCTGGGACGGCGCGAGATCGTCGAACGCGATCTGGCGGACAGGCTCGCCGCCGCTGTCGGTTTCCGCACCATCCTGGTGCACGAGTACGTCGAGGTCGACGACGACCTCACCGTCGCGCACCTCGACGAACTCGACGACTTCCGGCAGTTCACGCGCCAGGTCGCAGCCTGGCTGCTCGGCTGACCGCCTACAGCCCGACCGAGCGGTACAGCGAGCCGATCTCCTGCTGGTTGAGCGGGCGGAACCGGCCCGGCCGCTGGTCGCCGAGGCGGACCTCGCCGATGGCGGTGCGCACCAGCCGCTGCACCGGGAACCCCACGTGCTCCATCAGCCGCCGCACGACGTGCTTGCGGCCCTCGTGCAGCGTCAGCTCCACCATGGACTTGCCGGGTGCGGAGTCGACGAGCCGGAACGCGTCCACCGCGACCGGGCCGTCCTCCAGCTCGATGCCGGAGCGCAGGCGCTTGCCCATGTCGCGGGGCACCTGGCCCTGCACCTCGGCGACGTAGACCTTCTCGACCTCGTAGGAGGGGTGCATCAGCCGGTGGCCGAGCTCGCCGTCGTTGGTGAGCAGCAGCAGGCCCTCGGTCTCGGCGTCGAGGCGGCCGACGTGGAACAACCGACCGCGCGACCCGCCCTCGAAGTGCTCCTCGACGATGCCGCGCTCGACGACGAGGTCGCCCACGCAGCGGCGGCCCAGGTCGTCCGACATCGACGAGAGGATGCCTGCCGGCTTGTTCAGCGCGAGGTACACGAGGTCCTCGTTGAGCACGATCCGCGAGCCGTCCACGTGCACGACCGCGGTCTCCGGGTCGACCCGGCGGCCCATCTCGCGCACGACCTTGCCGTCGACGCTCACCCGTCCCGCGGCGATCAGCTCCTCCGCGGCGCGCCGGGACGCCACCCCGGCCTGGGCCAGCACCTTCTGCAGCCGCACCCCGTCGGGGCGCCCATCAGTCGTCACAGCTCTCTCACACGTCGTCGATCGCGTCCACATCGGGCAGCAGCGGGGCCAGCGGCGGCAGGTCGTCCGTCGAGGACAGCCCCAGCCGCTCCAGGAACAGCTCGGTGGTGCGGAACAGGGTGCCCTGCGTCGCGCCGTCGATGCCGGCCTCCTGCACGAGCCCGCGGGACACCAGCGTACGCAGCACCCCGTCGCAGTTGACGCCCCGCACCGCCGAGACCCGCGCGCGGGTGACCGGCTGCCGGTAGGCGATCACCGCGAGGGTCTCCAGCGCGGCCCGGGTGAGCCGGGCCCGCTGGCCGTCGAGCAGCAGGCGCTCGACGTAGGGGGCGTAGGTCTCGCGGGTGTAGAACCGCCACCCGCCGCCCGTGTGGCGCAGGTCGATGCCCCGCCCGGCGCTCGCGTAGGCCGCGGACAGCCGGGTGAGCGCGGCGCGCACGCGCGCCACCGGCTGCTCGACGGCGGCGGCCAGCGCGTCCGCCTCCGTGGGGGCGTCGACGACGAGGAGCAGCGCCTCCAGCGCGGCGTCGAGCTCGGCGTCGTCGAGCGCGACGATGCCCTCCATGACGTCGGGGTCGGTCATCGCGGCTCCTCCGGGGTCCACCGCACCGTCAGCTCGCCGAACGGCTCGGGCTGGTGCAGGTCGACGGTCACGTTCCGGTAGAGGTCGAGCACGGCCAGGAACCGGGCCACGACCTCGATGGGGGCGACGCAGTCGGCGGTGAGCTGCGCGAACGTGGCGGTGCCCAGCTCGGCGAGGCGCTCGCGCAGCAGCGCGGTGTGCTCGGCGACCGACACCTCGTGCTGGTGCAGGTGCCCCAGCCCCGGGCCCTCCGGCGGCGGCTTGGGGCGGAAGACGCTCGCCGCGAGGTCGGCGAACGCCGCGGCGTCGACGCCGAGCAGCACCTCGGGCAGCAGCACCGCGAAGCGCTCCTCCAGCGCGACCGACCGCGGGAACCGCCGTGCCGCGCCCGCCTCCATCTCGACGAAGATTGCGGCGACCTGCTTGTAGGCGCGGTACTGCAGCAGCCGCGCGAACAGCAGGTCGCGGGCCTCCAGCAGGGCCAGGTCCTCGGCGTCCTCGACCTCGGCGTCGGGCAGCAGCCGCGCGGCCTTGAGGTCGAGCAGCGTGGCCGCGATGACGAGGAACTCGGTGGTCTCGTCGAGGTCCGCGTCGTCGCCGAGGAGGGCGAGGTGCGCGATGAAGTCGTCGGTGACGCGGTGCAGCGCCATCTCGGTGATGTCGAGCTCGTGCTTGCCGATCAGCTGCAGGAGCAGGTCGAACGGTCCCTCGAAGTTGTGCAGGCGCACCTGGAAGCGCGCCCGCACCCCCTCCACGGGCGGGTCGTTCTCCAGGATCGTCAACGGCTGATGACCTCGCGGGCCAGCAGGCGGTAGGCCTCGGCGCCGTTGGAGTGCGGCGCCCACGTGGTGATCGGCTCGCCGGCCACCGTGGTCTCCGGGAAGCGGACCGTGCGGTTGATGACGGCCTCGAACACCAGGTCGCCGAAGGCCTCGATCACCCGCTGGCGCACCTCGCGGGTGTGCAGCGTGCGGGGGTCGAACATCGTGGCCAGGATGCCGAGGATCTTCAGGTCGGGGTTGAGCCGGTCCTGCACCTTGTCCACGGTGTCCATCAGCAGGGCGACGCCGCGCAGCGAGAAGAACTCGCAGGCCAGCGGGATGAGGATGGAGTCGGCGCAGGCGAGCGCGTTGATCGTGAGCAGGCCCAGCGAGGGCTGGCAGTCGATGAGCACGACGTCGTAGCGGTCGAGCACCGGCTTGATCGCCCGGCCCAGCGCCTGCTCGCGGCCGACCTCGGTGACGAGCTGCACCTCGGCGGCGGAGAGGTCGATGTTGCTGGGCAGCAGGTCCAGCCCGGGCACCGACGTCGTGCGGATGACGTCGTCGACCTCGACGCCGCGCTCCATGAGCAGGTTGTAGATCGTCGTGTCGAGCTCGTGGGCCTGCACGCCGAGGCCGATGGACAGCGCTCCCTGCGGGTCGAAGTCGACGAGCAGGACGCGGCGGCCGTACTCGGCCAGCGCCGCGCCCAGGTTGATCGTCGACGTCGTCTTGCCGACGCCGCCCTTCTGGTTGGCCACGGCGATGATGCGCGCCGGGCCGTGCTCGGTGAGCGGAGCCGGATCGGGCACCTTCAAGCGGTGTCTCCCCCCGGAGTCGGCCACGGTCTCCGGGACCGCGTCGGACTCCTCGCTGTAGTCGTCGTCGCCGACGTGGTCGGGCCTGTCGTGATCGGCGCTGTCGAGCGGCTCCGGGACGGGGGCGAAGGGCCGCGGCGTGTCCATGCGGTCTCCGGTCTGTGACTCGGGCGGCCCGACGGGCCGTTCCGGGCAGACTAGGAGGGTGCGGCGACGAGCGGCAACGCGCCCCGCCGTGTCGCGCCCGCCTTTCGGCCCAGCGGGGCCGACCGTCGCTCCAGGTTACCGAGCGGTGTCCCGCGGGCGTCGGGAGGGTGGCCGCCGGGGTGGCGCGGGCCGACCTCACCGCCCACCACCCGGTCCTGCGAGCGGGCCGTGCCCCGGTCGGCGCGGCGGGCCTCGACGAGGTCGCGGACGCCGTGCGCGGACACGGCGGGCCGTGTCCGCGCACGGGTGGTCAGCGGGCGTGGGCGAGGGTGCCGAGGAAGCCCGTCACGATCGTCGCCAGGTCCCCGGGCCGCTCGATGTGCAGGCCGTGGCTCGACCCGGGCCCCGTGACGAGCTCGTAGTGCGCGCCGGGGATCGCGTCGGCCACCTTCTTCGCCTGCCAGGGCGGGGTCAGCAGGTCCTGCTCCCCCACCACGACCAGCGTCGGCGCGGTGATCGCGCCGAGCCGGTCGAGCGAGTCGTGCGCCAGGTCGGCGTCCCACTGCTCGACGGTGACCTGCATCTGCTCCTCGTTCTGCGGGAACGCCGGCAGCATCGGCTCCAGCATCTGCGCGAAATCCGGGTGGTCGAGCAGCTGCGGGGAGAACGCGATCCCCGCCGTGGCCAGCGCCGACTCCATGTCGCGGTGGACGTAGGGCAGGCGCAGCGCGCTGAGCACCGACCGCTGGAAGCCGTCGGCCCGGCCCCACGTCGCGTAGAGCAGCGCGGACGCGACCTGGTCGGGATGGGCCAGCGCCAGCTCCTGCGCGATCGCCGAGCCCAGCGACCAGCCCAGCACGTGCGCGCGCGGCACCTCCAGCGCCTCCAGCAGGGCGGAGGCGTCCTCGGCGAGCGAGGCGACGGTGATCGGGCCGGTGCCGCGGTCGCTGCCGCCGAGGCCGCGGTTGTCGTAGGCGATGACCTGGTTCGTCTCGCTCAGGCGCGCGATCATCTCGCCCCGCAGGGGGATCGCGCCGGACGTGCCCATCACCAGCAGCAGCGGGTCGCCGCTGCCGGTGATCTCGTAATTGAGGGTGACTCCGGTGCGGACGGGGATCTGCGGCACGGATCTGCTCCTTCG
>JAPLAT010000195.1 GCA_026393175.1 Pseudonocardiales bacterium | reverse complement strand
CGGCGATGGCCGGCACGATCTGCATCGCGCTCGCCCCGGTGCCGACGACGGCGACCCGCTTCCCGGTGACGTCGAGGTCCGACGGCCAGCGGGCGGAGTGGAAGAGCGGCCCGGTGAATGTGTCCCGGCCGGGCAGGTCGGGCTCCTTCGGCCGGTTGAGCTGGCCGACGGCGGTGATCACGGCGTCGCCGTCGAACGTCTCGCCTCCCGTGCCCGTGACGCGCCAGCGCCCGTCGAGCCACTCCGCGCTCGCCGCCTCGACGCCGAACCGGATCACCTCGCGCAGGTCGTGCTCGTCGGCGACGGCGCGCAGGTAGGCGAGCACCTCGTCGCGCTTGCCGAAGTGGGTGGACCACTGCCGCGGCGCGAACGAGTAGGAGTACAGGTGGCTGGGGGTGTCGACGCCCGCGCCGGGGTAGGCGTTCTCCAGCCAGGTGCCGCCGACGTCGGCGTTCTTCTCCAGCACGACGTGGTCGATCCCGGCCTCGCGCAGCTTGATCGCGGCCAGCATCCCCGACACCCCGGCACCGATGACGACCACCCGGAACCCGGTCGCCGGGACCGGCGCCACCGGCTCCTCCGGCCGGAACGCCATGTCGTCGGCGAGCATCGGCTCGTACTCGGGCGGCACGTCCTCGCCGACGGCCAGCCCGGCCAGGGCCAGCAGCGTGTCGCCGGTCGGCGCGGGCAGCGCGGGCGGGCGGTCGGCGTCCCAGGCCAGCACCGCGTCCACGGCGGCGGCCCGGATCTCCGCGGCGACCTCGGGGGAGTACCCGCCGCCGTCGTTGTCTTCCATGCCGCGGCTGCGGGTGGGCCGGTAGGGCGCGGCGAGCCAGCGCCGCTCGCCGGTGAGCTGGGCCAGCACGGTGACGAGCGTGGGCAGGTTCGCGTGCTCCGCGGCCGCGGTCAGCGCGGCGCGGTCGGGGGCGGAACCGGGGACGGGCTCGGTCAACACGATCCCGAGGCTAACCGCGGTTAGGTTCGAGCGGAAGACGGGTCTTGACGGTGGCCCAGGCCACGGCCATTCTGCGTTCCCCACACCTGACCGCTGACAGGGGAGGCCGGCGATGGAGCTGACCGACGCCATGCGCACCACCGGGACCTGCCGGTACTTCCGGCCCGACCCCGTCCCGGATGAGGTGCTGCGCGCCGCGTTCGACGTGGCCCGCTTCGGGCCCCAGGGCGGCAACCGGCAGCCGGTCCGCTGGATCGTCGTCCGCGACGCCGCCACCAAGCAGGCGCTGGCCGACCTCTACCTGCCGCCGTGGAAGGCCTACCTGGCCGGCATCGGCGTCGGCGACGTCCGCGTCGGCGCCCTGCCGCAGACCGTGATCGACGCCGACCACTTCGCCGAGCACCTCGCGGAGGTCCCCGCGATCGTCGTCGCGTGTGCGGAGATCGACGGCCTGCACCCCACCGATACCGAGCTGGGGCGGCTGTCGGTCGTCGGCGGCGGGTCGATCTACCCGACGGTGCAGAACCTCTGCCTGGCCCTGCGCGACCAGGGCGTCGGCACCGCGTTCACCACGCTGCTGTGCCTGTCCGAGCCCGCCGTGCGCGAGCTGCTGAGCATCCCCGAGGGCTTCCTCACCGCCGGGCACATCGCCGTCGGCTACCCGGCGAAGCCGTTCCCGACCAGGCTCACGCGGTCGCCGGTGGAGGAGATCGTGTTCGACGGGGCGTTCGGCCGGCCGATGTTCGCCGGGGCGTGAGGATGCTCGCCGACCACCACCGCGCGCGGATCGGCCGCGCCACCCTCGGCGACCAGCTCCGCCGGCACGCCCGGACCCGCCCGGACAAGGTCGCGGTCGTCTCCTACGCCCCCGACCGGTCCGAGACGACCTACGCCCAGCTCGACGCCCGCGCCAACCGCTACGCCCACCTGCTGCTCGGGCGGGGCGTCGGGCGCGGGGACGTCGTGGCCGTGATGGCCCGCAACAGCGTCGAGGTGATCGCCCTCTACTACGGCGCCCTCAAGATCGGCGCCGCGCTGACCTGCGTCAACGTCATGCTCGGGGAGCGGGAGGTGGCCCAGCAGCTCGACCACGCCCGGCCCGCGCTGGCGCTGGCCGCCCCCGAGTTCGCCGCGCTCGTGCCCGGCGGCGTCGAGCTCGGCACCGG
>JAPLAT010000681.1 GCA_026393175.1 Pseudonocardiales bacterium | reverse complement strand
GTCATCACGGTCACGCCGCTGCGGACGTTCCCGGTGATCCGCGACCTCGTCACCGACGTGTCGTTCAACTACACCAAGGCGCGGGAGATCCCGAGCTTCGCCCCGCCGCCGGACCTCGAGCCCGGCGAGTACCGGATGGCGCAGGTCGACGTCGAGCGGAGCCAGGAGTTCCGCAAGTGCATCGAGTGCTACCTGTGCCAGAACACCTGCCACGTCGTGCGTGACCACGAGGAGAACAAGGAGAACTTCGCCGGCCCGCGCTACCTCATGCGGATCGCGGAGCTCGACATGCACCCCCTCGACGTCGCCGACCGCAAGGAGGCGGCGCAGGAGGAGCACGGCCTCGGGTACTGCAACATCACCAAGTGCTGCACCGAGGTCTGCCCCGAGCACATCAAGATCACCGACAACGCGCTCATCCCGCTCAAGGAGCGCGTGGTCGACCGCAAGTACGACCCGCTGGTGTGGCTGGGGAGCAAGATCTTCAAGCGCTCCGGCGCCTGACCCCCCGTTGCAGCAAAGCCACATTCACGCGATCTACTTGCGTGAAAGTGGCTTTGCTGCAAGAAGGGGAGGGGCGGCTCAGCCCAGGCCGAGGCTCCGGCGCAGCTCGGCCAGCTTCTCCGCCGCCTTCGCGTCGCGGTCGGCGATCTGCTCGTCCAGGGTGCGGGACCGCGCCGACTCGCCGGTGAGCTCCGTGGTGCCCTGCGCGAGGGCCGCGCGGCCCTCGATGCGGTCGCGGACGTAGTCGAAGCTGGGCACGCCGCGCTCGTCGTAGTCGGGGGCGGGCGCCACCGGGGCGACGGGGGCAGCCGGCTCGACGACCTCGGCGTCGACCACCTCGGCGTCGATCGGTTCGGCGTCGATCGGCTCGTCGGCGGTCGGACCGGACATCGCGGCACCTTCTTCCCCTGGGCTCCCCGGGCGCCACCCACGGTACCCGCGCCACCACTCGATCGGCGCAGCGTGACGGACCGGTCACGGCGTGACCGCACCTGCGGCGGGTCGTTGAGTGGACGGGACGCCCCGTCCCAGGGACCAGTGGAGGACTGATGGCGGTCGGCACAGCGGTCTCGCGGATCGCGGCGTCCGGCGCCCCCGTGGAGCTGGAGCTGCCCGACGTGCTCGGCGAGTTCCGGTGGTACGGCAGCACCCGGTTCTCCGGGCCGCGCACCGCCCGCCAGTTCTTCCTGGCCCCCGCGGGCGAGCACCGCGCCGTCCCCACGCACGTCCTGCCCGGCGCGACCCGCCGGGTGCAGCCGATGCGCGGCTTCGACGCCGTGCTGTTCGAGGCGCCGGACCGCTCCGACGCCGCACTCGTGCTCGCCGGCCCCCACCACGAGGCGACGACGTGGTTCGGCGGCCCGGCCCCCGACCCGGCCGGGCTCACCTCGCTGCTGTCCGGGCTGCGGTTCACCGACTCCCCGCGCGGGGCCTCGCTCACCCCGGTGTCCGCCCTGCTCCTCGCCCAGCGCGAGACCACGCTGATGGGCCGCAGCAGGGCGGCGACACTCGTCGTCCGCCCGGCCGTCGACGCGCTGCCGTCGCTGCCCGAGTGGGCAGGCGCGGCCGTCCCCGGCGGCGAGGTGTGGCGGGCCGAGCGGCTGCTCGACACCCGCTCCGCCGCCGCCGTCGCGGGCACCCCGCACCAGTGGCGCTTCCTGTTCGCCGGCGACAGCGTCGCGATGGACCTGGTGCTGCTCGGCCCGGAGTCGGGCCGGGCGCCGACCGGGCTGTCGGAGGACCAGGTCGCCGACGCGCTCGGTGCGCTGCGCGGCAGCTGGGCGGCGCCGCGATGACCCTCCCGCTCGCCGTCGCCCTGCTGGCGCTGCTGGTCGCGCTGTTCTGCCTGGTCGCGCTCGTCGCGGTGTACGCGCGGGTGCGGGCGCTGGAGGCGACCCGCACCGCGTTCGCCGACCCCTCGGGCTACGCGCCGCTGACCGGCCGCCCCGCGCCCGCCGCCGTGGCGCCCCGGCCGGGCGAGCGCGGCGCCGTCGTCGCCGTCGTCGACGCCGACTGCGCGCTGTGCCACGCCGTATGGGACGCCCTCGGCGCCGCCGACGTCCCCGGCCTGCGGCGGGTCGCCGTGGCCGACCGGGACGGCGCGTTCGCCCCCGGGCCCGCCGAGCTGGTCGTCGACCCCGCGGTGCGGGCGGCGCTGTTCGAGGGGTACTCGCCCACGCTGCTCGTGCTCGACGCGACCGGCACCGTCGCCGAGCGCACGTTCGTCTACGCCGACACCGACGTCCCGGCCCTGCTCCGGGCCGCGGGCTCCCGCCACGGGGCCGACCACGAGGGGAGCCGGGCGTGAGGTTCGACGACATCCCGGCCGCCGCGACGCCGCCCGCCGACGCCCGGCCCAGCGCCGTCGTCGAGCGGCTGCGCGCGCTGCGCCCGAGCAGGCGCACGGTGCTGCGCGGCCTGCTGCTGGGCGCGGCGGCCGCCGCCCTGGTACCGCTGGACTGGTACCTGACCCGCCGCGAGGCCGTCGCCGCCCCGGCCGACGGCGGCGACCGGTCCGAGTTCACCTCCTGCCGGCCGGAGAACTACGACGAGGAACGCAACAACTGGCCCTCCGGCGGCCCGGCGGTCTGCTACGGCGGCTGGCGCCGCGGCGGTTTCCCGTGCGAGGGCGGCTACCACCGGGAGGGCCGCTACGACGACGGCGGCGACACCGCCGAGTCGACCCGCTCGGCCACGAGCTGCTACGGCCGCAACGCCTGGCGCTGGAACGGCTACCGCTGCTCCGACGCGCTGACCACGGTGACCTACCGCGACGGCACCGAGTACAACGGCGTGACCATCGCCGCCTGCGTCGTCGAGGCGGGCGACACCGGCGGCGGTGACGGTGACGACGGCGGCGGGAACGACAGCCGCGGGGGCGACAGCGGCGGGGACGACAGCGGCCGGGACGACAGCGGCCGGGGCGACGGCGGGGGCAGCGGCGGCGACGAGGAGCGGGCCGGGGGCGGCGGCAGCCGCGGCCGGGGCGAGGAGGAGCGCTCCGGGCTCGGGTCGCTGATCGGGTGAGCGCGCGACCGCTGCTCCACCCGGCCGCGACGGCGACGGCGCTCGTCGCGGCCGCGGTGGCCGGCACGGTGCTCGCCGCGGCCGGACACACCGGGAGCGCGGTGCTGCTGCTCGCTGCCGTCGCCGGCGCCGGGGCCGGGTTCGCGAACTCCGGCAGCACTTGAAGCCACAACTCGGCGTTCCTGCTGAGCGCGTCGGTCTGGCGCGCGTCCCCCGTCCTGCGGTACTTCGGTGCCGGCCTGCTCGCCGGCGCGGTGGCCGTCGCGTTCGCGGCGGCAGCGCTGGGCGCCCTGCCGCAGGTCCTGCTGCCCGCCCCGGTCCGCGGCACGCTGTTCGGGGTGGCCGCGCTGGCCGTGCTGGCGCGCGAGTGCGGGCTGGTCCGCTTCCCGGTGCCGGAGAACGCGCGGCTCGTGCCGGAGCGGGTGCAGCACCTGCGGCAGTGGGGGGCGCTGCAGTTCGGGTTCGAGATGGGCACCGGGATGTGCACGTACTCGCCGTCGGCGCTGCCGCACCTGGCGCTGCTGGCCGTCGTGCTGGTGGTGCCGTTCGGGCCCGCGTTCGCCGTCGCGGCCGGGTTCGCGGCGGGGCGGCTGGCGATGCCGCTGCTGTCCAACGCGTGGAGCGACGACGGCGACTGGACGGCGGTGTGGTCGCGGTCCGAGCCCGTCGTGCGACCCGTGCTGGCCCTGGCGACGTCCGGGTCGCTGGCGGCCCTCATGCTGGTGGCGTGAGGACCCGAACGACCGAGGTGGTCGTCGTCTACGACGTCTCCTGCCCCACCTGCTCGCGCATCGCCCGCGAGCTGCCCGACCTCGTGCGCGTGCCCGTCACGGTGCGCTCCTGCCGCGACCCCCACCTCGGTGCGGTGCACCCCACGCTGCCGCCCGCCGTGCGCGGCTGCGGCACGCCGGCCGTGGGCGCGGTCCGGGCCGACGGCTCGGTGCGGTGGTGGACGGGGCTCTCCGGGGCGGTGGGGCTGGCCCCGCTGCTGCGCCGCGGCACCGGGCGCGAGGCGGCGGAGCTGCTCTGGTCGGCCTGGCGCACCCGGGGCTGGTAGGCCCGGACGGGCACGCCGGCGGTGGTGGGACGCGGCGGCGGGAGGGGGGATCGCCGCCGCGTCCACCGGACCCACCGTGCCAGGGCCGGATGAGAACGGCATGAGGGTCACATGGCGATCGGCGGTGACGCGACTAGCGTGCGGGACGTGATCCCCGCGCCCTTCGGCTCCTGGCCCACCCCGATCACCTCCGAGCTCGTCGTGGCCGCGGCCGTGCGGCTCTCCGACGTGCGGGTCGACGGGGACGACGTGTGGTGGGCGGAGGACCGCCCGGCCGAGGGCGGGCGCACCCAGCTCGTGCGCCGCGGCCCCGACGGCACCGTCACCGACGTGCTGCCCGAGGGCCGCAACGCCCGCACCGCGGTGCACGAGTACGGCGGCGGGGCGTGGTGGGTGCGCGCGGGCGTCGTCTGGTTCACCGACTGGGCCGACCAGCGCCTGTACCGGCTGGCCCCGGGCGGGGAGCCCGAGCCGCTCACGCCCGAGCCCGCCGTCGCGCGCGGGGACCGCTACGCCGACGGCGACCTGCACGGCGACGTGCTGGTGTGCGTGCGCGAGCGGCACGCGCCCGGCGGGGAGCCGCGCAACGAGGTCGTCCGCCTGGCCGCCGACGTCCCGGGCGAGCCGGAGGTGCTGGTCACCGGCCCGGACTTCGTCGCCGCACCCCGGCTGAGCCCGGACGGGACGACGCTGGCGTGGCTGCGCTGGAACCACCCGTCCATGCCGTGGGACGCCGTCGAGCTCGTGGTGCGCGACCTGGCGAGCGGCGAGGAGACCGTCGTCGCGGGGGGCCCGGGGGAGTCGGTCACCGAGCCGACGTGGCAGGCCGACGGCGCGCTGTGGTTCGTCTCCGACCGCAGCGGCTGGTGGAACCTCTACCGCTGGCCGCCCGGACGCGACATCGAGACCGTGGTGCGCACCGACGCCGAGATCGGCGTGCCGGGCTGGCGCCTGGGCGGGTCCCGCTACGCCGTGCTCGACGACGGCGCCGTCGTCTTCGCGCGCACCAGCCGGGGCTCCGACGGCCTGGCCGTGCGCGGCACCGGCGGCCTGGTCGCCGACCTCGACCTGCCCTTCACCGACGTGGCCGTGGTCCGCCCGGCGGGCGACGCGGCCGTCGTCGTCGCCGGGAGCGCCACGGCGGAGGCGGGCGTGCACCGCGTCGGCCTGGCCGGGGACGTGGCGACCCTGCGCGCGCCGCGCGACCTCGGGCTGGACCCGGCGGGGGTCTCGACGGCCGAGCACGTCACCTTCCCGACCGACGGCGAGCGCCGGGCGCACGCCCTGTACTTCGCGCCCGCGTCGGCCACCCACACCGGGCCGGAGGGGGAGGCCCCGCCGCTCGTCGTCGTCATCCACGGCGGGCCGACGGCCGCGGCGTCGCCGGGGTTCTCGCTGTCGGTGCAGTACTGGACCAGCCGCGGGTTCGCCGTCGTCAGCGTGAACCACGGCGGGTCCACCGGCTACGGCCGGGAGTTCCGCGACGAGCTGCTGGGGCAGTGGGGCGTCGTCGACGTGGCCGACTGCCTCGCCGCGGCCCGCCACCTCGCCGCCCGCGGCCTCGCCGATCCCGACCGCATGGTGATCCGCGGCGGGTCCGCGGGCGGCTTCACGGTGCTGTCGGCGCTGGTCCGGTCCGACACGCCGTTCGCGGCGGGCGCCGACCACTTCGGGGTCGCCGACCTGGAGGCGCTGGCCCGCGACACCCACAAGTTCGAGAGCCGCTACCTCGACCGCCTCGTCGGTCCCTACCCGCAGGCGCGCGAGGTGTACGTCGAGCGCTCGCCGATCACGCACGTCGCCCGGCTGCACCGGCCGCTGATCGTGCTGCAGGGCAGCGAGGACGCGATCGTGCCGCCCGGCCAGTCCGAGGCGATCGTGGAGGCGCTGCGCGCGAAGGGGGTGCCGGTGGCCTACCTGCTCTTCGAGGGCGAGCAGCACGGGTTCCGCCAGGCCGCGAACATCCGCCGCGCCCTGGACGCCGAGCTCGCGTTCTACTCCCGGGTGCTGGGCTTCGCGCTGCGCGAGGAGGAGGGGATCGCGCCGGTGGAGGTGGAGAACCTCTGAGCCGAGGTCACGCGCTCCGCTCGTCGCGATCGAGGACCCGTCGGGCCCGGGCCGACCACGCCGCCTCGCCCGCCGCCGCGCGCCGGACCGCGGCCGCGACGTCCGAGGGCGGCTGGGACTTCTCCAGGTAGCCGGCGAACCCCGCGTCACGGGCCCGCAGGACCGCGTCGCCCAGCGGCTGGCCGCTCAGCGCGACGAGCGGGACGGACGACCCGGCCGCCCGCAGCGCCGTGGCGGCGGCGAACCCGTCGAGCCCGGGCATGGCCAGGTCGAGCACCACCACGTCCGGTGCCCACCGCAGCACCGCCGCGACGAGCTCGGAGCCGTCCGCGCACGTGCCGACCACGTGCACCCCGTCCTCACCGTCGAGGAACTGCCGCAGGCCCTCCCTGACCAGCGGGCTGTCGTCGACCAGGAGGACCTCGATCACGCTGGCTCCGCTCCCGTCGGCGAGTCGCACCCCGTGATCGTCCTGCATCGGGCGGGTGAACGCATCCCTACATCTGGTGGGTGTCGGTCCCCCAGCGACGGGTGGGCGTAACGCGGCGATGTCGTGCGACGAGTGGCACGTGCGGGGTCGGGACTGAGGGGCGACGGATGAATGCTCTGGAGATCGGTCAGGACGGCCGGACGGCCGTCGGCGTGCGGCGGGTGCTCGTCATCGACGACCACCGGTCCTTCGCCGAGCTGCTCGGCTACGCGCTCTCGAGCGAGCCGGACTTCGCGTGCGTCGGCATCGCGAACAACGCCGCCGAGGGGGCCGCGGTGGCGGCGGAGGTGCGCCCCGACGTCGTCGTCGTGGACATCGAGCTGCAGCGGGAGAACGGGCTCAACGTGGCGCGGCGGGTCCGGGAGATCGTGCCGGACGCGGTCGTCGCGGTCGTGACCGCGCACCGCGACCCGGAGTGGATCGTCCGGGCCAGCCAGGCCGGCGCCACCGCGTTCGTGCCGAAGAACGGGTCGCTGTCGGAGATGCTCGACGTGCTGCGCCGGGCGGGCAGCCAGGGCATGCTCGTCGCGCCGTCGGCGTTCGGCGGGTCCCCCGGGCCGAACGGCGGCGAGGCGCGGATCCCGTCGCAGCGGACCTCGGTCCCCGTCCTCACCCCCCGCGAGCACGAGGTGCTCGCCTGCCTGGGGCGCGGCATGGCGCCCAAGGCGATCGCGCGCGTGCTCGGGATCAGCGTCAACACCACCCGCGGGTACGTGAAGTCGCTGCTGGCGAAGCTCCAGGTCCGCTCGCAGCTGGAGGCGGTCGTCAAGGCCCAGGAGGCCGGCCTGATCGACAGCCCACTGGGATGACCAGCGCGGTCGTCCGGTTGGTCCGCCGCGCGCTGCACCCGCAGCACCCGCTGCGGACGTTCGTCGGCGTCGCCGTCGTGGCGCTGCTCGGGGTGGCCGTGGGCGCGGTGCTGGTGAGCAGGGTCGTGGCGCAGGACGAGAGCCTGCGCGTCGCGGAACGCACCACGACCCGCCTGGGCGACCTGGTCGTCGGCCCGCTGCTGGCCGATGCGCTGCGGGGCGACGCGGCCCGCATGGAGGAGCTGGACCGCGCCATGGCCATCCGGCTGAGCGACGGCTCGCTCGCGGAGGTCACGGTCTGGGCGCGGGACGGCACGATCCTCTACTCCACCCAGGCCGAGGTCGTCGGCACCGTCGTGCCGCCCGGCGACGAGGTGCTGGCCGCGATCGACGACGGCGTCGTCAGCTCCGAGGTGGGCACCGCCGAGATCCCGGCCGCGGGCGTGGAGGACGAGCGGCTCGTGGAGGTCTACGCCCCGCTCGCGGTGGCGGGCCAGCCCCCGATGGCGTTCGAGGCCTACATCTCCACGCGGCAGATCGACGAGCAGGCCGCGTCGCTGGCCGCCCGGCTCGTGCTGCTCAGCGTCGTGCCGCTGGTGCTGCTCCAGCTCGTGCAGATCCCCATCGCGATCCAGCTCAGCCGGCGCGTGCGCCGCCACGACCGGGAGCGCGCCGAACTGCTGGAACGGGCCCTGTCGGCGTCCGAGCGGGAGCGCCGCGCGATCGCGGGCGACCTCCACGACGGCGTCGTGCAGGAGCTGGCCGGCACGGCGTACGCGCTGGCCGCGCTCAGCCGGCAGGTACCCGAGCGGGAGCGGCCGGTCGCCGAGGCCGCGGCGGGTGCGGTCAGCTCGTCGGTGGAGACGTTGCGCCGGCTCATGGTGGACCTCTACCCGCCCGACCTGAGCGACGCGGGGCTGGCCGCCGCCCTCGACGACCTGGCGCGGCCGCTCCGCGACGCCGGCACCGACGTCGAGATCGCGGTCGGCGCCCTGCCCGGGCTGAGCCCGCGGACGGCGGCGACGATCTACCGGGTGGCGCGCGAGGCGCTGGCCAACACGGCCAAGCACGCGCGCGCCCGCCGGGTGCTGGTGGAGGTGGGGCCCGCGGTCGGGGAACCGGACTCGATCGTCCTGCGCATCAGCGACGACGGTGTCGGCCCGGACAGCACCCGCCCCCGCGAGGACGGGCACCTCGGCCTGCAGATGATGCGCGACCGGGTCGTCGACGCCGCCGGGCGGTTCCGCTTCGTCCCGGTGCCCGGCGGGCCGGGGACGCTGGTCGAGGCCGTCGTCCCCAACCGCCGGGACTGATCGGCGCTCACGGCACCGGCGCGGCCTCCGCGACCCACCACGTGCCGTCGGCGCCGGGGAGCACCACCAGCAGCGGGGCGGTCGTCGTCGCGCGCAGGGCGGTGACGGCGGCCGGGTCGAGCGCGCGGGCCGCGCCGAGGTCGTGGCGGTGGACGACACCCGCGGCGTCGACCGTGGTGAGCGGCCGCGGCACGGCCGGCTCCGCCGCTCCGAGGAACGCGGGCGCCGCCGGGTGGGCGACGTCGAGCTCGACCAGGTCGGCCCGCCCCGTGACCGCCGGGCGGAGCACCTGTCCACCGGTGGCGGGGGCGGACCCGTCGGGGACGAGCGGCAGCGTGGCCATCGGGGCGTCGAGCACGGCGGCGGCGAGCGGGCGGGGGACCGCCGGAGCCGTCATGGGCGCCGTCGTGGGCGCCGTCGTGGGCGCCGTCGTGGGTGCCGTCGTGGGTGCTGTCGTGGGCGCTGTCGTGGGGACCGACGTGCCGGCGGTCGTACGGGCGGTCGTCGGGGCGGTGGACGCGGCGGTGGACGCGGCGGGGGTCGGCGGGAGCGCGGACCGGGTGGGCGCCGGGGCGCCCGGCGGCCCTGCGGTCCCGGGGACGGGGGCGGTCGG
>JAPLAT010000144.1 GCA_026393175.1 Pseudonocardiales bacterium | reverse complement strand
ACATGTTGGAGGGCGGCGCGGACCTCCGTTACGTACAGGAGTTGCTCGGTCACGCTAAGCTAGCAACCACTCAGCTCTACACACACGTGACCGTCGAGCGGCTGAAGGTGGTTCATGAGCAGGCGCACCCCAGGGCGTAGCCCGGTCCTGGTCGAGTCCGCGCAGCTCAGGGCGTACACCGGGCCCGTCGTCACGGTACTGGCCCGCCCGCACCCCGCCCCGCCCGCCCCGGACCCCGCGCCGGTGGAGCGGGCCCCGCTCTCCGCGGTCGACCGGCTCTGGGAGGCCTACCTCGCCGCCCCGACACGCCCGGTGCGCGACCGTCTCCTCGTCCACTACACGCCGCTCGTCCGCTCGGTGGCCCACCGGGTCGCCACCGGGCTGCCGAGCTACGTCGACATCGCGGACCTCGTCCAGTCCGGCGTCTTCGGGCTGATCGACGCCGTGGAGCGCTTCGACCCGCAGCGCTGCCCGCGCTTCGAGAGCTACGCCGCCCAGCGGATCCGCGGCGCGATCCTCGACGAGCTGCGCGCCCAGGACTGGGTGCCCCGCACCGTCCGCGGCCGGGCGCGCGAGCTGGAGCGCGCGCAGGAGCGCCTGGAGGCCCGCCTCGGCCGCCTCGCCAGCGACCAGGAGGTCGCCGCCGAACTCGGGATGGCGCTGCGCGACCTGCGCTCGGCGGGACGGCAGACCCAGCTCGTCAGCGTGGAGGCCCTCGACGAGGGCAGCGGCGGGCTGTCGGACGTGCTCGCCGACGAGACCGCGGCCGACCCGGTGCGGGTCGTGCAGGAGCGGGAGACCGTGCGGCAGCTGGCCGTGGCCGTGGCCCAGCTCGGCGACCGGGACCGCGAGGTGATCCGGATGTACTACCTGGAGAACCGCACGCTCGCCGAGATCGGGCGGATGCTGGGGGTGACCGAGTCGCGGGTGTGCCAGCTGCACACCCGGTTGGTCGGACGGCTGCGCGGGCGGCTCGAGGAGCAGGCCGCGGGCTGACCCGGCTCATCCGGGCCACGGGTCCGGCACCGGGAGCAGCCGCACGCGCGCCGGGCGCAGCAGCACCAGCGGGTCGAGGTAGTCGGTGCGGTCCCGGCGCAGACCCCAGTGCAGGCAGGGGACCGCGCACCCGGTGTGCCCCGGCTGCAGCGCGCCGAGCACCGCCCCGGCCGCGACGACCGTGCCCGCCCGGACGGCGGGCAGCACCGGCACGTAGGAGGTGCGCAGCCCGTCGTCGAGCGCGACGGACACGACCGGCCGCCCGCCGACCGGGCCCGCGAACACGACCGTCCCGCCCCGCGCGGCGAGGACGGCCTGCCCGGCGGTACCGGCGAGGTCGACGCCCCGGTGCCCGGGCCCGTAGGCGTGCGCCGGCGCCCGGAACGGCGCCAGCACCGCCGGGGGCGGGAGCAGCGGCCAGGCGTACCGCGCCCCGGGCGCCGGGACCCCCGCACCGGGGGGTGCGGGCGGGGGATCGGCCGGCGTCGGGTCGGGCGGCGGTCTGGCCGGTCCGGGCTGGGCCGGCGGGTCGGTCGCTCCCGGCTCGGCGGGCGGTGGGAGCTGGGCGGGCTCGGTTGACGGTGCGGGCCCGTCGGCCTCGGCCGGAGCGGTGATCGGGCCGGACCCGGCCGCCGGCGCCGGTCGTGCAGGGGGGCCGGAGCCGACGCGTGGCGCGGGCCGGCCCGGCTCGGTCGATGGTGCGGGCCGACTCGGTCCGGTCGATGGTGCGGGTCGGCCCGGCTCGGCCGGTGGTGCCCGTCGGTCAGGATCGGCTGAGGGTGCGGACGGTTCGGGCTCGGCCGGGGCGACCGACGGGCCGGGCCCGGACGGTCGGGCGGATCGTGAGGCGGGGCCGGGCCCGGCCGGTGGCTCGGATCGAGTGGCGGGCCGGGGTTCCGCGGGTGGCACCGGTCGTGCGGCGGGGCCCGGGATCCCGGCGGTCGGGCCGGCTGCGGCCCCGGGCGCGACCGACCCGAGGACGAGGACCATGGCGAGCAGGACCGGTCCGACCCCGCGACCGCGACCGGCCCGCGCCGCCCGCGCGACCACCCCGCCCGCCGTCCACCCCATGCGGACGAGGATGGGGTGGCGTCCCCGCGGGCGGCAGCCCCTCCGCCCGACCTGTGGACGGCCGGACCCGCATGGGGACAACCCGGTGGCGGGGCGGGGACGCGCGGTCGGGCGCGCCGCGGCCCTGGCGTACACTCGATCCGCAACCTGTTCCGCAGGGTGACTTCGCGCGCTCGCACACCCGGCCCGGCCGGGACACGGCGACCGGGCGGTCCCGCGACAGCGGGTTCCGGCCGCCGGTGCGGCGCCAGGGTGGGTGCGCCGACCGGCGCCCCGCGACCAACCGCACGCGGCCGTCCCCCGGCCGCCCGAACGAGAGGTGCGCACCGGCCATGGCCGTCGTCACCATGAAGCAGCTGCTCGACAGCGGCGTGCACTTCGGGCACCAGACCCG
>JAPLAT010000596.1 GCA_026393175.1 Pseudonocardiales bacterium | reverse complement strand
GCCGCGACCGGCCTGGCCCGCGGGCGGCGGCGGCCGGTCGTGGTGCTCGGGCTCGGCGCGGCCCCGCACGCCGCGGCGCTGCGGTCCGTGCTGGCCGGCCGGGGCGTCCCGGTGCTCGCCACCTACCAGGCCGCGGGCACGGTGCCGGCGGACGCGCCCGAGTGGGCCGGGCCGTTCACGAACGCGGCGCTGGAACGCCCGCTCCTCGACGCGGCGGACCTCGTGGTCGGCGTCGGGCTGGACGCGGTCGAGCCGGTGCCCGCGCCGTGGCCGGAAGACCCGCCGACCGTGCTGCTCACGGCCACCGGGCCGACCGGCGACGAGGCCTACTTCGGCGGCGCGACGGTCGTGCCCGGCCCGCTCGCCGACACCCTCGCCGCCGTGCTCGCCGCGTGCGCGCCGGAGTGGCCGGCCGGCGCGGGGCGCGCGCACCTGCGGGCGGTCCGCGCGCGGCTGGCGGGCGGCCCGGACGGCGGCGGGCTGCGCCCGGTGGACCTCGTCCGCGCGGTCCACGGGTGCGTGGGCGACGTCCGGGTCACCGTCGACGCCGGCGCCCACATGCTCGCCGCGATGCCGTTCTGGCCCGCGACCCGGCCGTACGGCGTGCTCATCTCCAACGGCCTGGCGACGATGGGCTACGCCCTGCCCGCCGCGATCGGGGCCGCGCTCGCCGGCGGGGGCGAGCGCGTGGTGTGCCTGACCGGCGACGGCGGGCTCGGGATGGTGCTCGCGGAGCTGGAGACGCTGGCCCGGCTCGCGCTCCCGGTCACCGTCGTGGTGTTCGACGACGCCGCGCTGACCCTGATCGAGCTCAAGCAGCGCACCGGCCAGGGCGACGCGACGGCCGTGCGGTTCGCCCCGGCCGACCTCGCCGCGGTCGCCGCCGGGCTCGGCGTCGCCTCGGCCACGGCGGACGACGTCGCGGGCGTCCGGGCGGCGCTGCGGTCCGCGGGGCCGGGCCCGTTCCTGCTCGACGCCCGGATCGACCCCGCGAGCTACCGGCACCTCATGGCGGTCTCGCGGGGGTGACCGCGCGGACCCGCCCGCGGACCGACGGGGACCGCGGTGGTCGGGCAGACTCGGCGGCGCCCGACGGGAGGGGGATCCGTGCGCGTCCTGGTCGTGTCCGCGCCGCTGGCCGGGCACCTGCTGCCGCTGGTGCCGCTGGCCCACGCCCTGCGCGACGCCGGGCACGAGGTGCACCTCGCGGCCGGCGGCGAGGTGCCCCCGTCGGCGACGACCCTGCCCGTGCACGACCTCGCCCCCGGGTTCCGGCTCGACCGGCTCGCGGCCCGGGTGCTGTCCCGGCACCCGCTGCTGCTGGCGCGCGAGCTGCGCGGCGTGGCCGGGACGGACGGGGTGCGGCCGATGTTCGGGGCGGTGAACGCCCGGCTCGTGGGGCCGCTGCTCGAGCTCGCCGGGCGCCTGCGGCCCGACGTCGTCGTGCACGAGCCGCTCGCCGTGGCCGGGGCGGTGGCGGCCGCCCGGCTCGGGGTGCCCGCGGTGCTGCAGGACAACTCGCTGTGGGACGGCGCCGAGCTCGTCGCCACCACCGCCCGCGACGGTCGGCTGCGCGCCGCCGCCCGCCGGGAAGGGGTCGTGCGGCTCCCCGCCCCGGCACTGCGGCTGGTCTGCGCCCCGCCCTCGGTGGTCGGCCCGCGGGCGGGGCGGCTGCTGCGGCCGGTGCCGTGGTCGGGCACCGGGACGCTGCCGGGCTGGCTGACCCACCCCGGCGACCGCCCGCGGCTGCTCGTGTCGCACAGCACGATCGCCGGACCGGGAGGGGCCGCGCACCTGCGCCGGGTGCTCGACGCCGCCCCGCGGCTCGACGCCGAGGTGGTGCTCGTGCGCCCGCCCGCCCGGCTCGACGTGCCGCCGACCGTGCGCACCACGGGATGGATCCCGCTCACCGACGCCCTGCCGCACGCCACGGCGGTCGTCCACCACGGCGGGGCCGGCACGGCGCTGGGTGCGCTGGCCGCCGGGATCCCGCAGCTGCTGGTGCCCGGGCCCGGGGACCGGCGGCGCAACGCCGAGCTCGTCGCCGCCCGGGGCGCGGGGCTGGCCCTGCCCGCCCGGGCGATCACCGCCGGGCACCTGCACCGGCTGCTGCACGATCCCGCGCTGCGCGCCGCGGCCCGCGAGGTCGCCGCCGAGATCGCGGGGATGCCCGGGCCCGCCGAGGTGGCCGCGCTGCTCCGTCGGCCGGTCTGACCGCGGCGCCGCTCAGCCCGGCCCGACGTCGGTGACGTACCGGTGGGCCGGCACCGGGATCCCGCCGGGGGCGCGGTGCTCGAACGGGCCCGCGTCCCGCCAGCCCTGCCGCTCGTAGAAGCGGCGGGCCCGGGCGTTGCCGCCGACGACGGCGAGCCACGCGGTGCGATGGCCGCCCGCCGCCACCCGCCGCTCGCCCTCGGCCAGCAGCGCGGCGGCGACGCCGCTGCCGCGGTGCCCGGCCTCGACGTAGAGCTGCTCGACCTCGTCGTCCACCACCGTCACGAACCCGGCGACGGCGCCGCCGACCTCCGCGACGACCGTGTGCGGGACGCGCTCGGCGGCGCGCGGCCCGAAGGACTCCTCGGTGCGCGCGGCGACGAGCGCGTCGGGCACGTGGCCCAGGTGCCCGTCGGGCCAGCCCGAGCACCAGATCCGGGCCACGGCGGGGACGTCGGCGGGTGTCGCGGGGCGCAGCTGCATCCCACCGACGGTAGGCGACCACCCCGACAGGGCCTGTCACGGAGCCGCGCCACCGCACGGCGGGCCGGACCGCTGCGCGCGGTCCGGCCCGCCCCGGCCCCCCTCCCGGCCGGATCAGGGCACGAGGACGCCGCGCCCGTGCATGCGCCCGCCCTCGAGGTCGGCGACCGCGTCCTCGAACGACGCCAGCGGGTAGGTGCGGGTGCGCACCTCCACGGCACCGGTCGCGACCAGGTCGATCAGCTCGCGCAGGTCGTCGTAGGTGCCGACGGCGTTGCCGACGACGCTGATCTCGGGCAGCACCAGCGCGAAGGTCGGCACCCGCAGCTCCCCGCCGTAGCCGACGACGAGGTAGGTGCCGCGCGCGGCGACCATGCCGAGCGACAGCGGCACGGTGTCGTCCTCGCCGACGAAGTCGACGACCACCGGGGCGCCCGCCCCGCCGGTCAGCTCGCGCACCCGCTCCTCGGCGCCCGCGGGCGCCACGGCGTGGTGCGCGCCGACGGCGATCGCCAGCTCCCGCGCCTGCGGGTCGGTGTCGACCGCGACGACGACCGCGGCCGTCATGGCCCGCAGGCACTGCACGCCGATGTGCCCCAGCCCGCCGACCCCGATCACGACGACGGTGCTGCCGGGGTCGAGCAGCGGGACGGCCTTGCGGACGGCGTGCATCACGGAGAGCCCGGCGTCGGCGTGCGGGGCGACGGCCACCGGGTCCAGCCCCGGCGGGAGCTTCAGGACCCCGCGCTCACCGGTCCGCATGAGCTCGGCGAACCCGCCGTGGCGGGTCAGGCCGGTGAGGTCCAGCCCGCGGGCGCAGCGCATGTCGTCGCCGCGGCGGCAGGCGGCGCAGTACCCGCAGGACAGCTGGGGATGGCAGATCACGGTGTCCCCGACGGCGACGGTCTCCACCGCCGGGCCGACGGCGTGCACCACGCCGGCGTTCTCGTGCCCGAGCACCAGCGGCAGCTCGGTGGGCACCGCGGGGGCGAACCACCCGTCGCGGATGTGCAGATCGGTGCGGCACAGGCCGGCGGCGGTGACGCGCACGACCACGTCGTGCGGGCCCGTCACCTCCGGCTCGGGGACGTCGGTGAGGCGCGGCGCCTCGTGGTAGCCGTGCAGCGCGATCGCCTTCATCGGGGCCTCCTCCATCGGGGCCGACAGTGCACCGGGCCCCGGTCGGGAACCGGTCGCAACCCGGTCGCAACGGCGGCTGGACACCCGGCCGGACCACGGCCAGGCTCGTCGGGGTGCAGGCCGGACTGCGCCTCCTCGGCCCCGTCGAGGTCCTCGGTCCCGACGGCGCGCGGCGCGCCGGGGGGCCGAAGGAGCGCTGCCTGCTGACCGTGCTGGGCGTGCACGCCGGGCGGGTGGTGGCCGAGGACCGGCTCGTCGAGGCGCTGTGGGACGGGCACCCGCCCCGCAGCGCGGCCAAGACGCTGCAGAACTACGTGCTGCGGCTGCGCCGGGTGCTCGCCGGGAGCGGGGCGGGGCGCATCGTCACCCGGCCGCCCGGGTACCTGCTCGACGCGACCGCGAGCGACGCGGCGCTCGCCGAATCGCTCATCGCCGACGGCCGCCGCGCCCTGGAGCGCGGGGCGCCTGCCGCGGCCCTGGAGGTCCTCGACCGGGCGCTGGCGCTGTGGCGCGGCCCGTCGCTGCACGAGTTCGCCGACCGGGAGTTCGCCCGCAGCGAGGCCGCCCGGCTCGACGAGCTGCGCGCGTCGGCGGCCGAGGACCGGATCGCCGCGGTGCTGGCGCTCGGGCGCCACCACGAGGCGGTCGCCGCGCTGGAGGTGCTGGTGGCCGAGCAGCCGCTGCGCGAGCGCCGGTGGACCCAGCTCATGCTGGCGCTCTACCGCGACGGGCGGCAGGCCGAGGCGCTGGAGGCCTACCGCAGGCTGCGCGCGGTCCTCGCCACGCAGCTCGGCGTCGACCCGGGTCCCGAGGCGCGTCGGCTGGAGGCGGCGGTGCTGGCCCACGACGAGGCGCTGCTGGCCCTCCCCCGGCCCGCGCGCCGCGGCCGGTCGGCCCCGTGCGTCGGCCGCGACCGGGAGCTCGCGGTCCTGCTGCGCCGGGTCGCGGCCGCGGCGGACGGCGACGGCGGGGTCGTCCTCGTGCGCGGCGAGCCCGGCATCGGCAAGACCCGGCTGCTCGCCGAGCTCGGCGCCGCGGCCGCCGCCCGGGGCGCGACGGTGCTGTCCGGGCGCTGCCCCGAGGGCGGCGCGCTGCCCTTCCACCCCTTCGCCGAGGCCCTGCGGCCCCGGCTCGACGGCCCCGGCGCGCCGACCGGCGAGCTCGGCACCGGGCTGGCGCCGCTCGCCCCGGGCCGGGCCCCGGAG
>JAPLAT010000188.1 GCA_026393175.1 Pseudonocardiales bacterium | reverse complement strand
ACGCCCACACCGGCGTCCTGGCCGTGGAGCTGTCCCGCGGCGCGGACCCCGCGTCCGCCGCCCGCACCGCCAACGCCGCCGCGGCCCTGACCGTCACCCGCCCCGGCCCGGCCACCTCCCCCTCGGCGGGGGACCTGGCGGCCTTCCTCGCCCGCCACCCCTGACCCCTGCCACGCCCGGCCTCCGGCCCCGGACCCGCGCCACCGGCCCCCGTCGCCACCGGCCGCCGCGCGCTCGTCGACCCCCTGGGCGGTCGGTGGCCTGCGCTCGCCGAACAGCAGCACGGGCTGCTCGGCTCGCACAGAGGTGTTCGGGCCGGCACAGCCCGCCCGCGCGCTGTGCCGCCCAACCAGCGCTGTGCCGCCCGACCAGCGCTGTGCCGCCCGACCAGGGCTGTGTGACGGGCCGGCGCCGCGCGGGCTCGTCGATCGCGCGTGTGGGTCGGCGTGAGCGCGGGGTGTGGCGGCGGGTGTCGGGGACGGGCGGCGGGTCAGCCGCGGGCGGCGCTGCCCAGGGCCTGGCGGGCGATGATGACCTGCTGGATCTGGCTCGTGCCCTCGTAGATCCGGAACAGCCGGGCGTCGCGGTAGAAGCGCTCGACGGCGACGCCGCGGATGTAGCCGGCGCCGCCGTGCACCTGCACGGCCCGGTCGGCGACGCGCCCGACCATCTCGCTGGCGAAGTACTTCGCCGCCGACGGCCCCTGGACGGTGTCGGTGCCGGCGTCGTAGGCACGGGCGACGTCGAGGACGAGGGCCCGCCCGGCGTAGTGGTCGGTGACGGAGTCGGCGATCAGGCCCTGCACGAGCTGGAACGACGCGATCGCCCTCCCGCCCTGCTGCCGGGTCCGGGCGAACTCCACCGACTCGTGCACCAGCCGCGCAGCCATGCCCACGCACAGCGCCGCGATGTGCGCCCGGCCGTGCGCGAGGCACTTCGCGGCGGTGACGAACCCCTGGTCGACGCCGTCGGCGCCGCCCACGAGCGCCTCGGCCGGGACGCGGACGTCGTCGAGGTAGACGTCGGCGGTCCAGGCGCCGAACTGGCCCATCTTGTGGTCGCGCGGCCCGATCGACAGCCCGGGCGTGCCGGCCGGCACGAGGAACGTCGAGATGCCCTTGTTGCCGCGGGCGTCGGGGTTGGTGCGGGCGAACACCATGATCACGTCGGCGACCGGGGCGTTGGTGATGTAGCGCTTGGCCCCGTTGATCACCCAGTCCGAGCCGTCGCGGCGGGCCGAGGTGGTGAGCCCGGACGGGTCGGACCCGGCGTCGGCCTCGGTGAGCCCGAACGACGCCGTCACCTCGCCCGAGGCCAGCCGGGGCAGCCAGGACGCCCGCTGCTCCTCGGTGCCGCCCTTGATGAGCACCTGGCCGGCGATGCCGTTGTTGGTGCCGAACAGCGAGCGCAGCGCCGGTGTCGTCCAACCCAGCTCGAACGCGAGCTGGGCCTCCTCGTGCAGCGTCATCCCCAGCCCGCCGTAGGCCTCGGGGATGGCGAAGCCGTAGAGGCCCATCGCCTTGCACGCCTCCACCACGGACTCCGGGATGGCGTCGTCGGCGTCGATCTTCTCCTCGATCGGCACCACCTCGGCGCGGATGAAGTCGCGCACGGCCGAGAGCACGTCGGTCAGGTCGCTGGCGTCCACCCGCCGGAGCCTACCCGCGGGTAGGGGTCACACCACCCCGTCCGCGCGCAGGGCCGCGATCTCCGCCTCGGGCACGCCCAGCTCGCGCAGCACGGCGTCGGTGTGCGCGCCGAGCGCCGGCACCGGGTCCATCCGCGACCCCAGCGGCGGGAGCAGCGCGGGCACCGGCCCGCCGGGGGTGTCGAGCTCGCGCCACCGGTCGCGGGCGGCCAGGTGGGGGTGGGCGTTGACCTCGGCCGCGGTGTTGTAGCGGGCGTTGCCGATGCCGGCGGCGTCGGCCGCGGCCTGCACGGTCGCCAGGTCGCGCCCCGCGCACCACGCGCCGACCAGGGCGTCGAGGGCCTCGCGGTGGGCCACCCGGGCCGCGGCCGTCGCGTAGTCCGGGTGCTCGGCGAGGTCGGGGCGCCCGAGCAGGTCGCGGGCCAGGCGGCGCCACTCGGCGTCGTTGGTCGTGCCGAACACGACGGTCTGCCCGTCGCCGGTGCGGTAGGCGCCGTACGGGGCGACGGCGGGGGATCCCATGCCGACCGGCTGCTGCTCCACGCCGGTGTGCCGGGTGTAGGTCAGGGCGTAGGTCATGAGCTCGGTCATCACGTCGAACATCGCGACGTGCGCGCCCTGGGCCGGGCCGCCCGCCTGCCGCCGGAACAGCCCGGCCAGCACGGCGATCGCGGCGTACAGCCCGGTGCTGGTGTCGGCGTAGGGCGGCCCGCCCTTGGCCGGCGCGCCCGCCCACCCGGTGATCGAGCACGCTCCGGACTCGGCCTGCACCAGCAGGTCGTAGGCGCGCCTGTCCGACAGCGGCCCGCCCGGGCCGTACCCGGAGATCTCCACGGCGACGACCTGCGGGTGCCGCTGCGCGAGCTGCGCGGGGGCGACCCCGAGCCGCTCCGCCGCCCCCGGCGCGAGGTTGCTCACCAGCGCGTCGGCCCGGTCGAGCAGGCGGTGCAGCAGGGCGAGCCCGCGCGGGTCCTTGAGGTCGAGGGTGAGCGACTCCTTGCCCCGGTTGACCCACACGAAGTGCGCCGCCGACCCGGCCGCGACGTCGTCGTAGTGGCGGGCCATGTCGCCGCCGCGCGGGTGCTCCACCTTGACGACGCGGGCACCGAGGTCGGCGAGCGTGCGGCTGGCCAGGGGCGCGGAGACGGCCTGCTCCAGCGCCACGACGAGCACGCCCGCGAGCGGGCCCGTCACCGGACCACGGCCAGGGCGAACCCGTCGTGGCCCTTGCTGCCGACGGTCTGGATCACCGTGGCGTCCACCCGCTCCTCGGCGGCGAGCGCGGCGGCGAACCGCCGGGTGCCGGCCACGGCCTCGTCCCCGTCGGCGTCGACCACCCGCCCGCCGCGCACGACGTTGTCCACGACGATCACCCCGCCCGGGCGGGAGAGCCGCACCGCGTGGGCGAAGTACTCCGCGTTCGAGGTCTTGTCCGCGTCGACGAAGGCGAGGTCGAACGGCCCGGTCAGGCCCTCGAGGGTGCGCAGCGCCGGCCCGACGCGGACGTCGACGGTCTCGGCGAGCCCGGCGCGCTCCAGGTTGGCGCGGGCGACGGCGGCGTGGTGCGGGTCCAGCTCGCAGGTGACGACGCTGCCCTCGGGCTGGACGGCGCGGGCCAGCCAGATCGTGGAGTACCCGCCGAGCGTGCCGACCTCCAGGACCCGCCGCGCCCCGATGGCCCTGGCCAGCAGGTGCAGCATCTTGCCCTGGGCGGGGGAGACGTCGATCGGCGGCAGACCGGCCGCGGCGTTGGCCTCGCGCGCGGCGTCCAGGGCGGGGTCCTCGCCGAGCAGCAGCCCGTCGTAGTAGTCCTCGACGGCGTTCCAGGTGTCCACCGTCGCAGACTAGGGCGCCGTCGCCCGCTCCCCGTCCGGTGTGATCGCGAACCAGACCCCGTCGGCGCCGTGTTCGCCGGCGTCGGTGAGGCCGCCGTCTTCGTCGGCGCGGTGGTAGAGCGGCCAGCCGGCGAGCGTGAGCTGGCTGCCCTCCGGACGCTCCAGCCTGCCGACGTCGCCGGGGTCGACGCCGAGCAGTTCGGGCTTCGCGCCGGGGGGCACGACGATCGGCAGCCAGACCTGTGCGCAGGTGCCGGTGCAGGCCGAGGAGGTGGGCGTGTCGGCGTCGTGGCGGTAGACGATGTGGCCGTCGGCGTCGGTGGTGACGACGCCGAGCGGGCCGCTCTGCACCGCGTAGAGGCCGACGGCGCCCGAGCCGTCCGCGC
>JAPLAT010000334.1 GCA_026393175.1 Pseudonocardiales bacterium | reverse complement strand
GACGGCGAGGCGGTGGGCCAGCGCCCCGATCGGCACGGGGCGGTCCGGGCCGGCCGGCTCCGGCGCGGTGGCCAGCGCCCCGACGGCGGCCTCGACGGCGGCCAGGGTCTCCCGGTCGCGCACCCGCTGGACGTGGCTGCGGTCGAGCAGGGCCAGCGCGGTGTCGAGGTCGCCGCGGTGCACGGCCCGCATCACCCCACCCGCCGTCGCGTGGCCGTGCGCGGCGACCAGGGCCAGGTGCGCGCGCAGCGCCGCGGCGTGCGCGGCGGTGTAGGTGCGGTGGCCGCCCGCGCTGCGGGCGGCGGGCGGCAGGAACCCGTCGCGCTCGTGGTTGCGCACGGTCTGCGGGGACAGGCCGTGCTCGCGGGCGAGGTCGACCGGCCGGTACCGCTGCACCCCTGTTGGAGGTTCCACACCGCTCCCTCGACGTCAGCGCGACGGAAGTCTCACCGGGCGGTTCAAGGATACGGTCGAGGGATGCCCATCGACACCGCTGAGGTCACGTCCCTGCTCGACCGGCTCGGCCACCCGGAGGTGCTCGGGCTGGGGGAGCCCACGCACGGCGAGCCGGCCTTCCCGGCCCTGCGCAACGAGATGCTCGCCGTGCTCGTCGACCACGGCTACCGGTCGATCGCGTGCGAGTCCGACCAGGTGCGGGGGTTCGCCGTCGACGACTGGGTCCGCGCCGACCCGGCCGCGGCCGGCCCGATCGACGACGTCCTCGCCGAGGGCTTCAGCCACGGTTTCGGCGCCCACCCCGCCAACCGGGACCTGCTGCGGTGGCTGCGGGCGCACAACGCCGGGCGCCCGGCCGCCGAGCGCGTCACCTTCCACGGCATCGACGCGCCGCTCGAGTACGGCCCCCCGCCGAGCCCCCGGCCCCACCTCGAGCACGTGCACGACTACCTCGCCGAGCACCTCGGTCCCGGTGCCGCGCTGCCCGACCGGGAGCGCACGGCGCACCTGCTCGGGCCCGACGAGGCCTGGTCCGAGCCGGCCGCCTTCCACGACGCGACGCGGTCGGTCGGCGCGTCGCCCGGCGCGGTCGCGCTGCGCGCCGTCGCCGACGACCTGCTCACCGCCCTGCGGGCGCACGCCCCGGCGCTGGTCGCGGCGACGTCGGCGGACCGCCTCCACCGCGCCGAGGCGCACGGCCGGGCCGCGCTCGGCCTGCTGCGCTACCACGCCGTCGCCGCGACCCCGGCCGAGCCGTCCGTGCGGGTCTCGCGGCTGCTGGGCGTCCGCGACGTCCTCATCGCGGAGAACCTGCTGGCGGTGCGCGACCGCGAGCGGGGGCGCGGCCCGACGCTGGTGTTCGCGCACAACGGCCACCTCCAGCGCCACCCGACGACGTGGAACGCGCCGGGCATGGACCTGCGGTGGTGGGGGGCGGGGGCGCTCGTGGCGACCCGGCTCGGCCGCCGCTACGCGTTCGTCGCGGGGAGCATCGGCGCGAGCGAGGCGCGCGGCCTGCCCGCCCCGGCCACCGGCACGTTCGAGGCCGCCCTGCCCGTGCGGCACGGCGGGCTGGTCGACCCGGCCCCGCTGCGCGACGCCGGGCTGCGCGCCCGCACCGACCTCACCCCGGAGCACGGCCACGCCCCGCTGGCCGACGCGACCGTCGCCGACGCCGACGCCCTGCTGCACGTCACGGCCTCCCCGCCGGGCCCGACCGCCGCCGAGCTCGCCGAGCGGATCACGGCGCTGCCCGGCGTCACCTGCGTGGTCGCGGGGGACGACGCCCCGGAGGTGAGCCGCGGCGACCGCTTCTTCCACCTCGGCGACGACGGGCGCCGCCCGTTCGCCACGATCGTCGAGCACGACGTCCCCGGGTTCGACGAGGCGTCCCGGCTGGACCGCCCTGGCGCCTACCGGCTCAACGTCGAGCTGGGCCGCCGCGGCTTCGAGCGGGAGTTCGGCTTCCCGCCCCACGAGCTGCCCGACCGCCTGCCCGGCATCGACGCGGGCCGGCTGGACACCGTCGTCCCGCACCCGGCCTACGGCACGTACGGCTGGGCGAGCATCCTCAACCCGGCACCGGCGAGCCTGCCCGAGGTCGACCGGCTCCTGGCCCTCGCGCTCGGCCGGCGGGTGCCGCAGGGACCGCGGTCCGGCCCTGACCGGCGGGCCCGCCAGGCCCCCGGGCGGCGTGGGGGCAGCGGCGGTGCGTGCGAACGGCGGCACTTCCACCGGCGGTCGGCCTGCGGCATGATGCGTCGACCGCCACGAGCGGCCGCTCGGGCTCGGGCCGGGGTGGGAGGGCCGCATGTCCGCAAGGCCGGTGGGGAGCGGCGTGCGCGTCGAGCTCATGGGCCGGTTCCGGGTCCTGGTCGGCGACGACGACGCGGTCCCCGGCGGCTGGCCGGGTCGGCGGGCCGCCGAGCTGGTGGCGCTGCTCGCGCTGTCCGGGGGCAGGCGGCAGCGGGACCAGGTGGTCGACGCGCTGTGGCCGCACCTCGCCGGCCCGGCGGGCGCGGCGAACCTGCGCAAGGCCGCCCACCACGCGCGCCGCGCCCTCGGTGACCCCCGGGCGGTGACCCTGCGGTCCGGCCAGGTCGAGCTGTGGCCGGGCCGGGCCCTGGAGACCGACGTCGACTGCTTCGAGCGGGCCGCCGACGAGGCGCTGCGCGGCGACGACCCGGCCGCGTGCGCCAAGGCCGCCGCCCTCTGCACGGGCGAGCTGCTGCCCGACGCGCTGTACGAGGACTGGACCCGGGACCGGCGCGAGCACCTGCAGGCCCGGCACCGTGCGCTGCTCCGCGGGGCGGGCGACTGGGAGCGGCTCCTGGAGGTCGACCCCACCGACGAGGCGGCCTGCCGCGCGCTGATGCGCGGCGCGCTCGACCGGGGCAACCGGGCGGCGGCGATCCGCTGGTACGGCCGGCTCCGGGCGGTGCTCGAGAAGGACCTGGGGGTGCGACCCGGCCCCGCCACGGACGCCCTGTACGCCGAGTGCGTGGCCGGGTTGCACCCGGCCGGCCCCGAGCTCGTCGGCCGCCAGGTCGAGCTGGCCCGGGTCGCCGCCGCGCTCCGGGCCGCCGGGCGGGGCGAGGCAGGCCTGCTGGTCGTGCGCGGTGCCGCCGGGCTGGGGAAGTCCGCGCTGTGCCGGGCGGTCGCGGCCGCGGCGCGTGACGAGGGCCGGATGGTCACCCTCGTCACCGCCACCTCGGGCGGCGGCGCGTACGCGCCGGTCGTGGACGCCGTCGAGCAGCGGCTGGACCGCGACCGCGGGCTGCTCGACCGCCTCCCCGTCCGCACCCGGTCGGTGCTCGCCGAGCTCACGCCGCTGGCCGCGCCCGCGCCGCCCCTGGACGGGCCGCTCACCCGCCACCAGGTCATCGGCGCACTGCGGCGGGTCCTGCGCGGCGGCGGGGACACGGGCGGCGGGGACACCGGCGTGCTCGTCGTCGACGACGCCCACCTCGCCGACGACGCCACCCTCGACGCGTTGCTGCACCTGGCCGCGGGGCGCACGGCGGGCCTGCTCGTCGTCCTGGCCCACCGGCCGGGCCACGACGTCCTGGCCCGCGGCGTCGCGCGGCTCGACCGGGCGGGCGCGGTCGTCGCGGTCGACCTGGCGCCGCTCGAACCCGGGGACGCGGCCGCCCTGGTCGCCGCGGCGGCGCCCGGGACGCCCCCGGGCCGGGACGTCGACGCCGTCGTCGACCTCGCGGACGGCAACCCGTTCTTCCTCGTCGAGCTGGCGCGGACCGCCGGGGCCCGGCAGGGGATCGGGCCCGGGGACCGGGCCGCCGTCGTCGCGCGCTTCGTCGACCTCGACCCGGACACCGCGGCCGTGCTGGCCCGCGTCGCGCTCGCCGGGGACGACCTGGACCCGGCCGAGGCGGTCGCCGTCACCGGGCTGCCCGACGACGCCGCGGCCGCCGTGCTCGACGCCGCCCTCGACGGCGAGGTGCTCGTCGTCGCCGGCACCCGGTACCGCTTCCGGCACGAGCTGGTGCGCAGGGCACGGGCCGACCGGTTCCCGCCGCACCGACGGGCGGCGGTGCACCGCGACGTCGCCGAACGCCTCGCCGGG
>JAPLAT010000093.1 GCA_026393175.1 Pseudonocardiales bacterium | reverse complement strand
CGGCCCGCGCGGCCGACGACGCCCGGGCCGCGGGCGGCTACGCCGAGGCCGAGGCCTACCTCCGGCTGGCGCTCGACGCGCTCCCCCGGGGCACGACCGCGCCGGGCGACGTCGACGAGGCCGAGCTGCTGCTCGACCTGGCCCGCGTCCAGACCCTCGCGGGCCGGGTCGACGAGGGCGTCGACACCTGCCGGCGCGCCGCCGCCGTGGGCGAGCGCACCGGCCGGTCGGACGTCGTCGCGAGGGCCGCGGTCACGGTGCAGGGCTTCGGGCACCCGGGGGCGAACCGGGCGGTGGCCGAGCTGTGCCGGCGCGCGCTGGCCCGCGACCTGGACGACGGACTCGCCGCCAGGGTGTCCGCGGCACTGGCCTGCGCCCTGACCGAGGTGGGCGACCTGCGGGAGGCCCGCGAGCACGCCGAGCGCGCCATGGCCACGGCCGTGGCGGCCGGGGACCGGCACGCGGAGCTGGACGCGATCCTGGCCACCTCGCTGCTGGGTCAGGACCCCCGGCTGGGCATCGACCGGGCCGCGCTGGGGCTGCGGTCGGTGGAGCTGGCCGGCCCCGCCGGCCGCCCGCTGGCCGCGCTCTGGGGGCACCTCTGGATCTCCGACGCCGCGATGCAGGCAGGCGACCCGGCCACCGCGGAGGAGCACGTCGCGGCGATCGAGGGGATCGCGGAGCACACCGGGCTGCCCGTGGCGCGCTGGCACCACCTGCGGAGGCGGGCGGCGCTGGCCGGGATGGCGGGCCGCTTCGCGATCTCGCGGCGGCTGTCCGCGGAGGCGCGCACCGTCACCGCGGGGTGGAGCGACGAGTCCGCCGACGGCGCGGACATCGGCCACTCGCTGTTCCTCGCGCTGGTGCGCGGCGACCCCTCCGACGTCGCGCCGGGCTGGCGGGACCTGCTCGACGTCGTCGACCGGCAGGCGCCCGTGGCCAGGGCGGGCATCGCCGCGGCGCTGCTCCTCGACGGCGACCCCGACCACGCCCGTGCGCTGTACGCGCCGCTCGTCGAGCAGCTCGGACGGGCCCGCGACGTGCGGCTGCTGGCCGCCGCGGGGTACCTGTGCGAGCTGGCCGTCAGCCTGTCCGACGTCTCGGGCTGCCGGGTCCTGCGCGAGGTGCTCGACGAGGTCCACCCCGACCTCGCCGTGTTCGGCACCGGCACGATCTTCTACCTGGGCGCGCTCGACCGCACCCGCGCCGAGCTCGCGCTGGTCTGCGGCGACACGGCGGCCGCCGCCGCGGCCTTCGCGCGGGCCGAGCAGCTCAACACGACGCTGGGCGCGCGCCCGTTCCTGGCCCGCACGCACGACGGGCTGGCCCGCCTCGCCCACGCGACCGGCGACCTGGCCGGCGCCGTCCGGCACGCGCGGACGGCGGCCACGGCGGCCCGCACGCTCGACATGCCGGGCCTGCTGCGCGAGGCGACCGCCCTGCTCGACCGCGTCGCCGCCGACACCGCCCTGGCCGACCCGCTCACCCCCCGCGAGCGCGAGATCGCCGCCCTGGTCGGCCGCGCCCGCACGAACCGCGAGATCGCCGCGGAGCTCGTGCTCTCCGAGCGCACCGTGGAGAGCCACGTCAGCAGCATCCTGGCGAAGACCGGTACCGCCAGCCGCAAGGAGTTCATCCGCTGGATGCTGACCACGGGCGCCGGCCCGTAGCCCGGTCGTCGCTGGTCAGAACGTCCGCCGCGCTGACCAGCGGGTGTGTGCCCCCGGCAGGACTCGAACCTGCGACCTAGAGATTAGAAGGCTCTTGCTCTATCCAGCTGAGCTACGGAGGCCGGTGCGGACGAGCCGCCCGCGATCAGACTAGCGGCCCCTCCGGCGCGGCGCGGCGCACGTCGTGGTGGTCGACGAGCGGCACATGAGAAGGTGTGCCCATGTCCCTGACGCTGCGTTGGGCGGCCGGATCCGACGTCGGCCGCCGCCGGCCGCTGAACCAGGACTCCGCCGTGACGAGCCCGCGCCTGCTCGCCGTCGCCGACGGGATGGGCGGGCACGCCCACGGGGAGGTCGCGAGCGCGGTCGCGGTGGGTGCCCTGGCGGCGCTCGACGCCAAGCTCGCCGGCACCGACCTGGCCGGCGCCGACCTGCTCGGCTCGCTCGCCCGCGCCGTCACCGAGGCGGCCGACCGGCTCACCGCGATGGCGCGCGAGGACTCCGCGCTGCGCGGGTCGGGCACCACGGTCGTCGCCCTGCTCTTCGACGGTGCCCGGGTCGGCATCCTGCACGTGGGGGACTCCCGCGCCTACGTCGTGCGCGACCGCGCCCTGCAGCGCCTGACGCGCGACCACACGCTCGTGCAGGCGCTCGTCGACGAGGGGCGGATCTCGGTCGAGGAGGCCGCGGAGCACCCGCGCCGCTCGATGCTGATGCGCACCCTGCAGGACGGCAACACCGTCGAGCCGGACCTGTTCGAGTACGAGGGCGCCGCCGACGACCGCTACCTGGTGTGCAGCGACGGCGTCACCGCCGTGCTGTCCGACGCCGAGATCCACCAGGTGCTCGCCGCCGCGCCGGAGCCGCAGGAGGCGGTGGACCGGCTGATCGAGCTCGCCAACCTCGGCGGCGGCCCGGACAACATCACCTGCATCGTCGCCGACCTCGTCGAGGGCGCCGACGCCGTGTCGTCCGAGGGCCCCGTCGTCATCGGGGCGGCCGCCGCGGCGCCGCCCGGCGACGAATCGACGGCGTGACGGCGCATGGGTGACGGAGCGGTGGACAGCACCGCGGAGGACGTCGCCCGGTGCACGTCGGTCGGTCTGGTCGTGCTGCAGGACGGCGAGGTGCGCTGGCTCAACGACGCCGCGCGGGACCTCGTCGGCTCGCACGGCGGGTCCTGGACCGGGCCCGGGTCGCCCGTGCCGCTGCTGCAGGCGATCCGTCCGGGCACCCGGCGGGAGATGCTGCGGTGGCCGTCCCCGGTCGGGGGCACGCGCTGGTGGGAGATCACCTGCCGGCTGCTCGGCGCGGGCGGCGCGGCCCTGCTGTACGAGATCACCGACGAGACCGCCCACCGGCCCGACACCGACCGCAACGACCGCTGGCGGCTGGCCCGCCTGGAGGCGCTGGCCGGGATGGGGTCGTGGGAGTGGGACCCGCTCGACAACACTGTCGAGTGGTCCGACGCGCTGCAGCGGCTGTTCGGTCTGCCGCGCGACCACGTCCTCGACTTCGACGGCTACCGCGCGCTGGTGCACCGCGACGACGTCGCCGTCGTGGAGAACACGCTGGCCGACGCGCTGCGCACCGGCGAACCGTTCACCTACACCCACCGCGTCTACACGTTCGACCGCTCCTCGCTGCGCACGTTCGAGTGCTACGGCGAGGTGTTCACCGACGCCGCGGGCGCGCCGATGCGCGTGCTGGGCACCGCGCGGGACGTCACCGAGGAGCTCCGCGCGCGCGAGGAGCTCGCCTACCTCGCCGAGCACGACCCGCTGACGGGCATCGCCAACCGGCGCCGGTTCACCGCCCGGCTGGCCGAGTGCCTGCAGGAGGACCGCGGCCCGGCGCTGCTGCTCGTCGACGTCGATCACTTCAAGGACATCAACGACATCCGCGGGCACGCCGCGGGCGACAAGGTGATGCGCACGCTGGCGCGGGTGCTGGCGGCGCAGATCGGGCCGCGGTCGATGCTGGGCCGCCTCGGCGGCGACGAGTTCGCCGCCGTCGTGCCCGACTGCGACGCCCACCTTGCGCTCGAGCTCGCCGAGCGGCTGTGCACGATCGTGCGGGGCACCGAGATCCCCGGCGAGGACGCGGGGCTGCGGGTCACGGTGTCGATCGGCGCGGCGGCGCTGCACCCCGGGCAGGACGTCGAGAGCGGGCTGGCGCAGGCGGACCTCGCGCTCTACGAGGCGAAGGGCGCCGGCCGGGACCGCGCGCGGCTGTTCGCCCGCGACCAGTACGACCAGGCGGTGCGCCGGGTGTCGGTGCTCGAACGGGTACGGGCCGGGCTCGACCACAACACGATGACGTTCGACGCCCAGCCGATCGTCAACCTGCGCACCCGCACGGTCACCCGCCACGAGCTGCTGATCCGGCTGCGCGACGGCCTGGAGCCGGTGCTCGGCCCGGCCGAGTTCCTGCCCGCGGCCGAGCGCACCGACCTCGTCCTGCACCTGGACCGCTGGGTGCTCGAACGCGCCGTCGCGGCGCTGGCCACGCCGTGGGCACGCGAGTCGCACCTGCAGCTCGAGGTCAACGTGTCGGCCCGCTCGCTCGACGACGCCGAGCTCGGGCCGTGGATCCTCGCGATCCTCGCGCGGGCCGGCGTCGAGCCGCAGCGGCTGGGGCTCGAGGTCACCGAGACCGCCGCGATCTCCAGCCTGGACGCGGCGCGCGACCTCGCGTCGCGCCTGACCCGCGCCGGCTGCGGCTTCACCCTCGACGACTTCGGCGCCGGTTTCGGCTCGTTCTCCCACCTCAAGCACCTGCCGTTCACCGGCATCAAGATCGCGGGCGACTTCGTCCGTCAGCTCGACGGCGAACCGGTGGACCGGGCGCTCGTGGGCGCGGTCGTCGGGGTCGCGCACCAGCTGGGCATCACCACGGTCGCCGAGCAGGTGGACCGCGCGGCGCTCGTGGAGCAGCTGCGCCGCCTCGGCGTCGACGACGGGCAGGGCTACCACCTGGGCAGGCCGCGACCGCTGCGCGAGGTGCTGGCGGCGCTGTGAGGCGTCAGCGCCGGGCGACGAGGCGGCGCAGCGGCACGGGGAGCAGGCAGTGCGGCCCGGCCCGGCGCGCCAGGTCGTCGGCGAGCCGGGCGCGGTCGGGCGCGCCCAGGTCCTCGGGCCACAGGCCCGCGGCGGGGAGCAGGTCGACGGCCCGGCGGGCCTCGGCGGCGGTGGGCAGGGGCAGGGCGTAGGGCACACGGTCGTCCCCGACCAGCGCGAAGTCGGCGGCCGCGAGGAGCCACCCGGCGTCGTCGAGCGCGGCCCGGTGCCGCCACGGCCCGCGCCGGGCGGGACGCAGCGCGGCGCGCCAGCGCAGGTCCGCAAGTGAGCGCGTCGCGACCGACGGCGTCACGAGGACGAGCGTGCCCGCGGGCCGCAGGAGCCCGCGCACCCGCGCGAACGCGTCGTCGACGTCGTCGGCGCGGTGCAGGGCGAGCAGGAGGACGACCGCGTCGGCCGAGCGGTCGGGCCCGTCCGGGACGCCGCCCGACCGCACCGTCACGACGTCGGTGGCGCCGGCCGCCGGCGCGCGCGCCCACTCGTGCACCCCGACGCGGCCGCCGACGAGCGATGTGAGCACACCGTCCACGGTTCCGGGCATGGTGCGCAGTCTGCCGGGATTAGCCTGGTGGCCATGGCGCAGACCACCGTCCCGCCCCCCTCGCCCCCCTCGACCGGCCGGCTGCCGGCCACCGTCGGGCTCGTGGGGGTGGGCGTCGCGATCGCGGTGCTCGTCGCGGCGGGCCTCACCCTCCTGTCCGGGGCCCGACCGCTGGCCTCCCTGGGGCTGCCCGATCCGGGCACGCTCGTCACCGTCGGGCTGCCGGCGGTGCGGGCCGTCACCGAGATCGCGATGGTGCTGACGGTCGGGGCGCTGCTGCTCAGCGCGTTCCTGGTCGCGCCGCAGGGGTCGGGCTACCTCGACGTCGCCGGCTACCGCGGGCTCCGCGCGGCCGGCTGGACGTCCGTGCTGTGGACCGTGGGCGCGGTGCTGATGGTGCCGCTGACCGTGGCCGACTCCCTGGGCCGGCCGATCGGCGACGTGCTCGACGCGGGGTTGCTCTTGCAGGTCGTCCCGGACCTGACGACGGCCACGGCGTGGACGTGGACGGCCCTCATCGCGGCCCTCGTCGTGGTGGGCACGCACACGGTGCTCACCTGGGGATGGGCGGTCGTGCTGTTCGGGATCGCCCTGGCCGGGCCCGTGCCCGTCGCGCTGAGCGGGCACTCCGCCTCGGGAGGGGCGCACGACATCGCGACGGACAGCCTGCTGCTGCACGTCCTGGCGGCGTCGCTGTGGGTCGGGGGGCTGGTGGCGCTGCTCGCCCTCGCGGCCGCCCGCGGGCCCGACCGGGCGTCGGCGCTGGCCACGGCCGTGCCCCGGTTCTCCGCGGTCGCGCTCGTCTGCTGGGTGGTGCTCGCGGTGACCGGCGTCGTGAACGCCCTGACCCGGGTGACCCCCGCGACGGTGTTCGGCAGCTCCTACGGCGGGCTCCTGCTGCTGAAGGCGGGGGCGCTGCTCGCGCTCGGGGCCTTCGGCGCGATGCACCGGAGGCGGACGGTGGCCGCCGCCGCGGGGGGCGAGACCGGGGCCCTGCTGCGCCTGGGCGGCGTCGAGGTGCTCCTCATGCTCGCGACGATCGGGCTGGCCGTCGCGCTCGGCCGCACGCCGGCCCCGGACGACGGCGGCGGTGCCCCGACGCGCACCGAGGCGCTCATCGGCTACGACCTCGCAGGCCCGCCGACGCTCGCGCGGCTGCTGTTCGACTGGCGCTTCGACCTGCTGTTCGGCACGGCGGCGATCGTCCTCGCGGTGCTCTACGTGGTGGGTGTGCGCCGCCTGCGGGCCCGGGGTGACACGTGGCCCGTCGGCCGCACGGTCGGCTGGCTCGCCGGGTGCGCGGTGCTGCTGTTCGCCACGAGCTCGGGCGTCGGGCGGTACGGGCCGGCGATGTTCAGCGTGCACATGGCCGAGCACATGCTGCTCGCGATGCTGGTGCCGATCCTGCTGGTGCTCGGCGCCCCGGTGACGCTGGCGCTGCGCGCGCTGCGGCCCGCGGGCCGGGACCGGCCGCCCGGCCCGAGGGAGTGGATCCTCGCCGGGGTCCACTCGCCCGCGGCCCGGCTGCTCAGCCACCCGCTGGTCACGCTGCCGCTGTTCGTCGGGTCCTACTACGCCCTGTACTTCTCCGGGCTCTTCCCGGCCGCGCTCCCCGAGCACGGCGCCCACCTGCTGATGAACCTGCACTTCGTGCTCACCGGCCTGCTGTTCTTCTGGCCGCTCATCGGGGTGGACCCGGCCCCGCGCCGGCTGCCGCCGGTGGCCCGGCTGGGCGTGATGCTGGTGTCGGTGCCGTTCCACGCCTTCTTCGGCGTCGCACTGATGAGCTACAGCACGGTGATCGGCGGCGAGTTCTACCGGGCGCTGGCCCTGCCGTGGGTCCCCGACGCCCTGGAGGACCAGCGCCTCGGCGGCGGGCTCGCGTGGGCGTCGGGGGAGCTGCCGCTGCTCATCGTCGTGGCGGTCCTGCTGGTCCAGTGGGCGCGCCACGACGAGCGGTCCGCGCGGCGCGACGACCGCCGGGCCGACCACGACGGCGACGCGGACCTGCAGGCCTACAACGCCATGCTGCGCCGCCTGGCCGTGGGAAACCGGCCGCCCGTCGCGGAGAGCGACTGTCTGCCAGGTCACACGAACGAGGTCGCGCAGGGCGCCGCGGTGGACGTCGACCGGCCCGCCGACCCCGCCGACGGGGACGTCGCCGCTGCTCAGAGCATTGATCGCGGACCGGAACGGGCGTCCTGACGGGCGCTCGGGGCCCGACCGCTCGTCGACGGTGAGCGCGCCGACGGGCACGCTGGGTGATGATTACCGGCGTGTTTCCGCAGGTCAGGCCCGGTTCGAGGGGGGCGATTTGACGTCCTGTCAAGCCCTGGCGTAACTTTCTTCCTGTCAGCGGGACGCCGGAAAGAACGAAGCCCCCTCTGAGGCCCGGTCACCAGGGCCCGCTGGCCGCCCCGCCGAGCAGGTGTACGGTGGGTGAACACAGCCCCGGATCGATCCGCGAGGATCGTGGTGGTGTGCGGGTGTCTTTTGAGAACTCAACAGTGTGTCGAGCTTTATCATGATTCTGGTTTTGTTTATGCCAGTTTGTTTCTAAGCCTGCCGTTGTGGTGGGTTTCGTTGGGCCAGTTTTTGTTGGAGAGTTTGATCCTGGCTCAGGACGAACGCTGGCGGCGTGCTTAACACATGCAAGTCGAGCGGTAAGGCCCTTTCGGGGGTACACGAGCGGCGAACGGGTGAGTAACACGTGGGTGACCTGCCCTC
>JAPLAT010000101.1 GCA_026393175.1 Pseudonocardiales bacterium | reverse complement strand
GCGACCGCGCGGCTGCCGGGGTCGTAGGCGAAGTGCGCGCGCTCGTAGTCGTCCATGAGCGTCGCGAACTCGCGGTGGGTCTCCGGGATGTCGCGGATGCCCATGTGGCGCCCGAGGTCGCGGTAGTAGTGGCAGGCCGCGACCCGCTCGTGCTCGGACAGGCGCCGCCAGCCCATGTCGTCGATCCACCGGATCGGGACGACGACGAACGTGGACAGCACGTAGCGCAGGTCGTCGTTGGAGATGCCGTACGCGCCGTGCATCTGGTTCATCCGCCGGACGGCCGCGCGGCCCTGCGGGCTGTCGATCCCGTGCTCGGCGATGGCGTCGAGGATGAGACTGGTGTCGTCGTAGCGCTTCTGGGTGCGCATGGTGAACTCGCCGGTCTCGTACAGCAGCCGCCCGATCGAGGGCACCGCGTACGTCCGGAACAGGGCGAACGACAGCGCCTGCGTGTAGTCCCACGGGAACTCGTGGCCTGCGCTGATGCGGTAGACCTCACGGAAGTCGGCCACCGAGTCGAGCGACTCGATCCGGTCCAACCACGCGTAGCGCTGCATGCGCGGAGGGTAGGGCGACCGCAGCGAATCAGTCAACGGTGACCGTCTGGGGCTAGGGTGTGGCGCCATGGGCCCGCCCGGACCGCGCACGCGCCGCGAGGAGCGCACGGCCACCAGCCGCGCGCGGATCCTCGAGGCCGCCGTCGCCTGCCTCGTCGAGTCCGGGTACGCCGGGGCGACGACGCTGCGGATCCAGGCCCGCGCCGGGGTCTCGCGCGGGCGGCTCCTGCACCACTTCCCCTCCCGCGACGCCCTGCTCGTCGCCGCGTCGCGGCACCTCGCGACCGAGCGGCTGGAGGGGCTCGGCAGCCGGATCGACGGCCTCGCCGGGCTCTCCCGGGCCGAGCGGCTCGACCGGGGCGTCGAGCTCATGTGGGCCACGTTCTCCGAGCCGCACTTCTGGGCGGCCGTCGAGCTGTGGACCGCCGCCCGCACCCACGCCGACCTGCGTGCCGCGCTGCTGCCCGAGGAGCGGGAGGTCGGGGCGGCGATCCGGGCGGGGCTGGCCCGCTTCTACGGCCCCGACCTCGCCGCGCACCCCCGCTACGCCGCCGTCCGCGACCTGGTGTTCACGAGCATGCGCGGCGTCGGCCTGACCTACGCCCTGGACCCCCGCGATCCGACCACGGACCCGCACCTGCCCGTCTGGAAGCAGGCGGCGGCGACGCTGCTGGTGGCCTGACGCGCCTCTCGATTGCAGGAAGGCCACCTTCATGCAACCTCGTTGCGTGAAGGTGGCCTTGCTGCAACGGGCCGGGCCAGGATGTGCGCATGACCGCATCGATCGACCCCTCCGTCCCCCCGAGCGGGGACGGCTGCGTGGAGTGCGACGACCTGGGCGGCTGGTGGGTGCACCTGCGCCGGTGCGCCGCCTGCGGGCACGTCGGCTGCTGCGACTCCTCCCCCGCCCAGCACGCCACGGCCCACTTCCGCGCGACCGGGCACCCCGTGGTGCAGAGCTTCGAGCCCGGCGAGGACTGGTTCTGGGACTACGCGCGCGAGACCGCCGTCGACGGCCCCCCGCTCGCCCCGCCCGGGGCGCACCCCGACGACCAGCCGGCCCCGGGCCCCCGCGGGCGGGTGCCGGCCGACTGGCGCTCCCACGTGCACTGATCCCGCGCCGCCGGGGCACCCTTCCACCGCCGCCGGCCGGGGGACCCGGCCGGTTCCAGCGCTGCTGGGACATCCCGGCGGTCCAGCGCCGCCCGCCGGGACATCCGGCCGGGATCCGGAGCCGCCGCCGCGGTTCCCGGCCGGGCCACCCGCAGCGCCGCCCCGGCGTGCTCCGCCTGTCCCGGCTCCTCTTGACAGCTCTTGCACCGCGGGCCGGGCGACCCCGGACCGCGTCGCCAGGTGATCGGGCGCTGGACCTTGCCCGGACCGCGCACGGCCGTCGCCAGCCAGGATCGGTCGCCGTTCGCCCGTCCCCGGCCGTGATCACCCGCGATCACGCCGCCACCACCCGGCACGATCTCCCCGGGTCGGTGGCGACCACGCGCGACTGGGTCACCTCCGCCCGCGATCGACCTCCCCGGGTCGGTCGCCACCACCCGCAGCCGAGCCGCGCCCGCCCGCCATCGACCTCCCCTGGTCGGTCGCCACCACCCGCGGCCGAGCCGCGTCCGCCCGCGATCGGCGCCGCTGTCTCGCAGGATCGGCCCGCCACCACCCAAACACGAGTCGGGGTCGTTCGCGATGGGGACGGCCGCCGTGCCTGCGCCCCGACCGACCGCCGTCGGGGGCAAGATCGCCGCCACCGGGACAGGAGCGCCACCAGTGGCACTCCTGTCCCGCTCGCGCGGATCAACCGGTTCCGCCACGCCCCGGGAGACCCAGCACCCCGCGACGGCCCGGCACGCAGGGCGCCACGGGCGAGCACGCCCCGGCCCGCCGGACCGGCGATGGGGCTGCCCGCCGACCGGG
>JAPLAT010000611.1 GCA_026393175.1 Pseudonocardiales bacterium | reverse complement strand
TCAGGGCAGGCGGCGGCCCAGCGCCAGCCCGGCGCCGAGCCCGACCATGAGCAGCAGCGCCCCGCCGGCCAGCCACGGGCGGCTCACGTCGACGCGGCGGGTCTCGTACCCGATCTGCTCGCCCAGCTCCGCGTAGACCTGGCGCAGCTCCGCCTCGCTGGCGGCGGTGAAGAACTGCCCGCCCGAGATCTCGGCGATCCGGCGCATCGACTCGTCGTCCACGGCGACGCCGGTGGTCTGCCCCGGCTCGATCTCGATCGTGCCGTAGCGGGTGCCGAAGGAGATCGTGGAGACCGGGATGCCCGCGTCGGCCGCCGCGGCCGCGGCCGTGAACGACCCGCGCGGCTCCTCCTCGGGCGCGCCGGTGCCGCTGTCCGGGATCGTCTGCTTGCCGTCGCTCATGAGCACGATCCGGGCGGGCGGCGCGCCGTCCTCGGAGACCCCGGACAGCGACTGCGAGAACGTCTCCACCGACTGCATCGCCGCGAAGATCGCCTCACCGGTGGCGGTGGACTCCGACAGGCGCAGCCCGTCCACGGCCCGCTTGACCGGGTCGCGGTCCACCGTGGGCGACACCAGCACCGCCGCGGTGCCGGCGAACGCCACCAGCCCCAGGTTGACCCCGGGCGTGAGCTGGTCGGCGAAGTCCTTCGCGGCGATCTGCGCCGCGACCAGCCGGCTCGGCTCCACGTCGGTGGCCTGCATCGACAGCGAGACGTCGATGACGAGCACGACCGTGGCCCGGTTGCGCGGCACCCGCGCCTCGGCCTGCGGGCCGGCCAGCGCGACCGTGAGCACGGCGAGCGCGGTGATCAGGGCGGCGGCCGGCAGGTGCCGGTACCAGCCCGGGCGGCGCGGCGCGACGCGGTCGAGCAGCTCGAGGTTGGTGAAGCGCAGCGTGTCGCGGCGCCTGCGGCGCAGCAGCAGCACGTAGCCGACGGCCAGTGCGGCCACGACGAGGAACAGCAGCAGCCACCAGGGGGCGGAGAACACCTAGCGCCCTCCCCCCGACCAGGCCCGCTTGCGGGCCAGCGCGAACCGCACCACGTCGGCGATCCAGTCCGAGTCGGTGCGCAGGGTCAGCTGGGCGGCCCCGCAGCGGCGCAGCACCGCCGCCACCCGCTCGCGGTGCTCGGCCGCGGCGGCGGCGAACTCCCGCCGCAGCAGCGGTGTGGTCGTGACCTCCCGCTGGCGGCCGGTCTCCGGGTCGGCGAGCACCACGGTGCCGATGTCGGGCAGCTCCAGCTCGCGGGGGTCGAGGACCTCCACGGCGAGCAGGTCGTGGCGCCCGGACAGCGCGCGCAGGGCGCGTTCCCAGTCCGGCTCGCCGAGGAAGTCGGAGATGACGACGGCCAGCCCGCGGCGGCGCGGCGGGCGGCGCAGCTGCTCGACCGCGGCGGCGAGGTCCCCGCGGGTGCCCTCCGGCGCCCGGGGCAGCGACGCGACCGTGCGCAGCACGCCGCGGGCGTGCACGATCCCGCCGCGCGCCGGGATGCGGACGAGCTTCTCGCCCGTGGCCGCGAGCACGCCGATCCGGTTGCCCCCGCCCCGGGTGAGGTGCGCGACGGCGGCGAGCGCGGCGATGGCGAGGTCGCGCTTCTCGCACGACGCGGTGCCGAAGTCCAGGCTGGGCGACAGGTCGAGCACCACCCAGGTCTCCAGCTCCCGGTCCGCGACGGTCTCGCGCACGTGCGGCTCGGTGGTGCGGGCGGTCACGGCCCAGTCCATGCGCCGCACGTCGTCGCCGGGCTGGTAGCCGCGCGCCTCCCCCGGCTCGCTGCCCGGGCCGGGCACCAGCCCCAGGTGGTTGCCCTGCAGCAGCCCGTCCAGCCGCCCGCGGACCGCGAGCTCCAGCTGGCGCAGCGCGGCCTCCATCCGGCCGTCGCGGAAGGACGGCGGGGCGGTGGGGACCCGCCGCCCCGTTGCAGGAAGGCCACCTTCACGCGATGTCGTGGCGTGAAGGTGGCCTTCCTGCAACCCCGCGGGTGGCCTCGGCGTCGTCACGCCGGGCTGTACTGCTGCTGCGGACGGGCGCTGACCTGCGGCAGCGGCACGGTGGCGAGCACCCGGGAGATGATGTGGTCCATCGGCACCTGGTCGGCGACCGCGTCGTAGGAGAGCACGAGCCGGTGGCGCAGCACGTCGGGCGCGACGTCGAGGACGTCCTGCGGGAGCACGTAGTCCCGCCCGCGCACCAGCGCCAGCGCCCGTGCGGCGGCCACGATGCCCAGCGTCGCGCGCGGGGAGGCGCCGTAGGACACCCAGCCCGCGATGTCGCCCAGGCCGTGCTCGGCCGGCGTGCGGGTGGCGACGACGAGCCGGACGACGTAGTCGACGAGCGCGTGGTGCACGAACACCCGCGACGCGACGCCCTGCAGCCGGACGAGCTCGCCCGGGTCGATCACCTGCTGGGCGACGGGCGGCTCGGCGCCCATCCGGTAGACGATCTCCCGCTCCTCCTCGACGCCCGGGTACTCGACGACGATCTTGAACAGGAACCGGTCGCGCTGGGCCTCGGGCAGCGGGTAGACGCCCTCGTTCTCGATCGGGTTCTGCGTGGCGAGCACGAGGAACGGGTCGGGCATGGGGAAGGTCTTGCCGCCGATGGACACGTGCCGCTCGGCCATCACCTCGAGCATCGCCGACTGCACCTTCGCCGGCGCGCGGTTGATCTCGTCGGCGAGCACGAAGTTGGCCACGACCGGCCCCAGCTCGACGTCGAACTCCTCGCGGCCCTGCCGGTAGATGCGCGTGCCGAGGATGTCGGCGGGCACCAGGTCGGGGGTGAACTGCAGGCGGGCGAACGAGCCGCCGACGACGGCGGCGACCGTCTCCACGGCGAGGGTCTTCGCGACACCGGGCACCCCCTCCAGCAGGAGGTGCCCCTTCGCCAGCAGGCCGACGAGCATGCGCTCGACGAGCCGGTCCTGTCCGACGATGACCCGCTTGATCTCGAAGACGACGCGCTCGAGACGCTCGCCCTCGGTGGCAGGGCTGGGCACGGGTTCGGTCACCCTCCCATCCCACCGCACCGTCCGTGAGACGCCGGTGAGCCCCCCGGTCGCGGCCCGCCGGGAGTCCGCGTCACCGGGGCGCATGCGTCAGAGCATGCGGGTGGCCTGCGGGAGGAGGCCCTTGCGCCGCAGCGGGACCACCCGGACGTCCGCGCCGGTGTAGGGCGCCTCGATCATGCGGCCGTCGCCGATGTACATGGCGACGTGGTGGATCGGCCTGCCGCCGTTGCGGTAGAAGACCATGTCCCCGGGCTGCAGCTCGGAGATCGGCACCTTGCGCCCCGCGTTGTACTGGTTGCGGCTCACCCGCGGCAGGGACACGCCCACGCCGTTGAAGGCGTAGAGCATCAGGCCCGAGCAGTCGAAGCCCACCCGGTCGCCGGGGTCGCCCGCCGGGCCGGGGATCCCGGTGCTGGGGCCGCGGCCGTTGCCCCCGCCCCAGACGTACTGCACCCCGATCTGGGACATCGCGCGGTCGATCACCCGGCGGACCGCGCCGGACCCGGCCGCGATCGCGGGGGCGCTCCCGCCCCCGGACCCGGCGGACGCGGCCGCCTCCCGCGCCGCCGCCGCCTCCCGCTCGGCGCGCTGGCGGGCGGCCTCCTGCTCGGCGAGCACGCGCTGCCACTCGTCGTACCGCGCGCGCTGGTCGCGCAGCCCCGCGTCGGAGGCCTCCAGCTCGGCGAGCCTGCCCTCGACCTGCCGGCGCTCGGCGTCCACCGCGGCCAGCAGCTCGGCCTGCTCCCGGGCGGCGGCCTCGGCCACGGCGTACGCCGCGTCCGCGGCCTCCTTGGCCCGGGCGGCCTCGGCCTCGCGGTCCTCGGCGGCCTGGAGCAGGGCGCGCGCGGTCGAGTCGGCGTTCGCCCGCTCGACGCGGGCGCGCTCCAGCGCGTCCTGGGCGGCGAGCTGCTCGCGGGCCAGCAGATCGGTGAACTCGGCCCGGGCGACGAGGTCCTCGGGCGTCTCGGCGGAGGTGAGCAGGCCCAGCGGCCCGGCGTCGAGCCCGTCGACGTAGGTCGCGGCGACGAACTCGTCGAGCCGCAGCCGCGCCTCGTCGATCGCGCGCGACGCGGCGTCGGTCTGCACGCGGGCGTCGGCGGCGGCGTCCGCGGCGTCCGCGGCGGCGGCCTCGGCGTTCTCCAGGTCGACGTAGGCGGCCTCGGCGTTCTCCCGCTCGCCGACGAGCACGATCGCCAGCTCCTCGGCCTGCGCGTCGAGCTCGGCGAGCCGCCCGGTCAGCCGCCCGACCTCGCCCGCCTGCTGCTGCACGGCCTCTTGGCTGCGCCGCAGCTCGTCGTCGCTCGGGTTCGGCGGCGGGGTCGGCTGCGCCAGCGCGGGCGAGGTGCCGGCCAGCAGCCCGGCGAGCACGGCCAGGACCACGACTCCCCTGGGCACCCCGACCCTGCGCACGCGGACTCCTCGAAGATCGACGACGGGCGGACTGTGCCACCCGCCCCGCGTCGGTCGTGCGCAACACGCCGGTGATCCGTGCGGTTCGCCCGGATCGAGGACGCCCCCGGTCGACGGCTATACCGGACAAGCGTACTGTTTGAAGGTGAGCGGGGTCGGCGCCACGGACATCCGGCGGTGCGCGAGACTCCGGACGACGCGCCCACCACGCAGGAGGAGCCAACTGTGGCCACTAGCGACAGCTTCGGAGCGAAGGGAACCCTGCACGCAGGCGGGGCCGATCACGAGATCTTCCGGCTGTCGGCCGTCGAGGGCGCCGAGCGCCTGCCGTTCAGCCTCAAGGTGCTGCTGGAGAACCTGCTGCGCACCGAGGACGGCGCCAACGTGACGGCCGACCACGTCCGCGCGCTGGCCGGCTGGGACCCGACCGCCGAGCCGGACACCGAGATCCAGTTCACGCCCGCCCGCGTGATCATGCAGGACTTCACCGGCGTGCCCTGCGTCGTCGACCTGGCGACGATGCGCGAGGCCGTCACCGAGCTCGGCGGCGACCCGGCCCGGGTCAACCCGCTGGCGCCCGCCGAGCTGGTCATCGACCACTCGGTGATCATCGACGTGTTCGGCTCGCCCGACGCCTTCGAGCGCAACGTCGAGTTCGAGTACGGCCGCAACCAGGAGCGCTACCAGTTCCTGCGCTGGGGCCAGGGCGCCTTCGACGAGTTCAAGGTCGTCCC
>JAPLAT010000098.1 GCA_026393175.1 Pseudonocardiales bacterium | reverse complement strand
GAAGTAGGTCTCGAGGCTCTTGCCGTTGAGCGTGAAGTTGCCGCTGCCGGGCATGAGGCGGACGCGGACGACGGCCTCCTTGCGGCGGCCGACGGTCTGCACCGGGCGGTCGGAGAAGACGGCGGGGGCGACCTCGCCCTCACCGCCGACCTCGACCTCGACCTCGAAGTCCTCGGGCGCGACTTTGTCGACGGCGTCCTCGTCGGCGACGACCTCGACGGCCTCGTCCTCGACGGGCTCGACCGTGGCGTCGGTCTCGGGGCTGGTCACGGGCTGTCCCTCCTGGGACTCGGGGGTCGTCACTGCGCGACCTGGGTGATCTCGAACGCCGCCGGCTGCTGCGCGGCGTGCGGGTGGTCCGGGCCGGCGTAGACCTTGAGCTTCTTGCCCATGGCGCGGCCGAGGCGGTTCTTCGGCAGCATGCCCTTGACGGCCTTCTCGACCAGCCGGTCGGGGTGCTTCTCGATCATCTCGCCGACCGAGCGCTGCTTGAGGCCGCCGGGGAAGCCGGAGTGCCGGTAGACGAACTTGTCGTCGCGCTTGTTGCCCGACACGGAGATCTTCTCGGCGTTGACGATGACGACGAAGTCGCCGCTGTCCATGTGCGGGGCGTAGGTGGGCTTGTGCTTGCCGCGCAGGAGGGTGGCGGCCTGCACCGCGAGCCGGCCGAGCACCACGTCCGTGGCGTCGATCACGTGCCAGGCGCGGTGGATGTCGCCGGGCTTGGGGCTGAACGTGGACACGGACCTACCTCTGTCGCTGCTGGGGCTCGTCGAACGCGGGCTCGGGAGCTGCTGTCTCCGGTGCGGTGCCGAGAGCACTGCGCCGACCGCCGGGTCACCCGGGACGCGCGCATGCACCACCTGCCGCACTACCGGTTGACCAGAGTACCCGTCGGCCCGGGGGAGGCGCACGAGGGGCCCCCTCCGGGCCGGCCGCTCAGGACCACGCGCGGGTGTTGCGGCGCTCGACCTCCTCGTAGTTCTCCCGGGCCGTGCGCACCGCGACGCCCACGCGCGTCAGGATGTCACCCAGCTCCGCCATCGCGGCGTCCCACTCGCGCTGCCGCTCCTGGTAGAAGAGCGCGGCCTCGCCCGTCCACGTGGCGACGAGCGGCTGCAGCGCCGTCTCCATCCGCTCCACGTGCCCGCGCAGCGTGGCCGCCGACGTGCCGATGTCGGCCGACGCCGCGTCCAGGCCGGCGTACTGGACCCTGATGCTGCCCGTGTTCCCCATGCCGTCTCCCCTCTCAGCCCAGCGCCGCGGTGATCGCGGAGATCTGCTGGGACTCCTGGTCCTCCTGCGCCTGGTAGGCCAGGCCCGACGACCGGATCGCGTCGCCGATGTCGCGCAGCGACGTCGACAGCCGCTCCGCGTTGGTGTCCCAGCGGCTCATCAGCTCGACGAACCGCACGTAGGCCGCGCTGTCCCAGGACCCCTGCAGGGCCGTGAGGTTGCCGCGCAGCCGCGCCAGCTCCGCGCGCACGTCCTCCTGCGCGGTCGCCACGTCACGGCCCGCCTGCGCCATCGCCTCCGGCGAGGTACCGAACCCGTCCATCCCCGCTCCCGTCTCCCGTCCTCCCGGCACCGGTCGTGCCGTGGCGCGGACCCTGCCAGCGCCGGCCGGTCCCCGTGGGCGTTCCGCGCAGCCGTTCGCGGACGTGAACGGGCGGCGGCTCAGCGCCCGAGCGAGGCCACGACCTCCGCGCACGCGGCGAGCACCCGCCGCTCGCCCGCCGGGGTGTGCCGGCAGCCGACGCTGAGCTGGCTGGGCCCGTCCAGGACGACGAACCAGCGGACGAGCCCGGTGCCGTCGTCCTCGCGGTAGGCGGTGCCGCGGCGCCCGCCCAGCTCCGCCGCCGCGTCGTACCCGGACAGGGCCGCGCCCCCGGCGACGGCCGCGTCGTACTCGGCCCGCAGCTCCGCGGCGGCCCGCGCGGGCTCGGCGCGGGCGTCGTAGCCCAGCGGGGTGCTCTCGACGACGACGAGGTCACTGCCCCGCGGCGCGTCCCGCGGGGTGAGCAGGGTGCGCCGTCGCTCCGGCAGCCCGCCGGTGTGCACCCAGCCGTCGGGGAGGCGGAGCCGGTAGTCGTACTGGACGAGCACACCCGGCGCGACGGCGGGCGCCGCCGCGGCCGGGGCCAGCGCCGTGCCGGCGGCGTGCAGCCCGGCCAG
>JAPLAT010000207.1 GCA_026393175.1 Pseudonocardiales bacterium | reverse complement strand
CTTGCGGGCGCTGTGCACCGCCGTCTCCCGCTCGCCGGCCGGCAGATCCGTGTCCAGCGCGGCGGCCATCGCCCGCTCCAGCCTGCGCCCGGTGCGGGCGACGTGGCGGGGCAGCTCGCGGCGGGCCGGGCGCGCGGCCCGCTCGGTGAGCGGCGGGTGGGCGAGCAGGTCGTCGAGCGCGCCGCGCAGGGCGGCGTAGCGGGGCCCGTCCAGCTCGGTCAGCACGGCGGCCCGGGCCTCGGCCTCGGTGAGGGCGAAGTGCCGGGTGAGGTGGGCCTGCACCGGGCCGAGCCGCAGCTCGGGCTCCAGCGCGGCGAGACCGGCGCTGACCCGCTCGCGCAGCACCTCGGCGTCGCGGGCCGGGGCGAGCACCTGGCCGAGCCGGCGCAGGGCCTCGACGAGGGGGTCGGTGCGCCGCCGGTCGAGCAGCGGACGGTAGGCCTGCAGCGCGCTGCGCAGCCGGCGCGACGCGACGCGCATCTGGTGCACGGCGTCGGGCTCGTCCCGGCGCACCCGCAGGTCCTCGGCGGCCAGCCGGTCGACCTGGCGGGCGAGGTGGGCGAGCAGCACCGCCCCGGCGCTCCCGCGGCCACCGGCGCGGGACCGGCGCCCGCGCGACGGGCGCAGCAGCCGGTCGAGCTCTGCGTCGGCGGCGGGCGGCGCGGGCTCGAGGCCGTCGTCGGCGAGGCGGGCGGCCACCGCGGTCAGCAGTTCCTCCGGGGCGTCGACGGCGCGGACCTCGACCTCGGTCCAGCTCAGCAGGTCGGTGGAGCGGCCCAGCGTCGCGACGGTGACGTGGTCGTGCACGACCTCGGCGAGGACGCCGCGCTCGCCGTGCAGGCGGACGGCGGCCCGCGTCGTCCGGCTCCGCCCGACCGGGCGCACGACCCGGTCGCGGGTCACCCCGCGCAGCAGCTCGTCGACCTGGGCGGGCACCTCGAGCGGCGCGTCCGCGGGCAGCGGGACCCGGATCTCCTCCCGGCCGTCGCCGTCGGGGAGCACCACGCGCCAGCGGGCGTCGTCACCGGGGTGCACGGCCAGGACGATGCCCGCCGCGGCGAGCGCGAGGTCGTCGGTGTCGTACCGCTCCACCTCGACGACCTGCACCGGCAGCGACTCCACGCGCGTGACGCCCGGCAGCCCCGCCAGCCGAGGGGCCCCGGCCTCCGCGGGGCCACGGTGGTGCGTGCGGGTGGTCGGCGTCGTGGTCGGCATGCCCCGGCGTACCCGGGCTCAGCCGTCGCGTAACCGCGCCTTGAGCACCTTGCCCATGTCGTTGCGGGGCAGCGCGTCGACGAAGCGGACCTCACGGGGCCGCTTGTGCGGGGCGAGCAGCGTCGCGACGTGGTCGATCAGCTCCCGCTCGGGCGGGGCCGTGCCCGCGGCGACGACGACGGCGACGACCCGCTCGCCGAGGTCGTCGTCCGGCAGCCCCAGCACGGCCGCCTCGGCCACGGCCGGGTGCTCCAGCAGCGCGTTCTCGATCTCCCCCGCACCGATCTTGTAGCCGCCGGACTTGATCAGGTCGGTGGCCTGGCGGCCGACCAGCGCGAGCGCGCCCGACTCCGTCCAGCGCCCGATGTCGCCCGTGGCGAACCAGCCGTCGGCCGACACGGCCGCGGCGGTGGCCTCGGGGCGGTTGAGGTAGCCGTCGAACAGGCTCGGCCCGCGGGCCTCGACGGCGCCGAGGTCGGCATCGCCCTCGACCGGCACGAGCCGCACCTCGGTGCCCTCGACCGGGCGGCCGACGGTGCCCGGCTCGGGCGTCTCGTCGGCCCGCGCGGCGGTGAGGATGAGCGACTCGGTGAGCCCGTAGCGCTCGCGGACGGCGAGCCCGGTGAGCCGCTCCATGCGCGCGTGGTCGACGGCCGTCAGCGCCGCGGAGCCGGACACGAGCAGCCGCGCCCGGCCGATCGCGGCGGCCGCGTCGGGGTCGGACTCCAACTGGTCGGCGAGCCGGTGGTACTGCGTCGGGACGCCGAACACGAGCGTCGCGCCGCCGTCGACCGCGGCGGCGAGGCCGGGCGCGTCGAGCGCGGGGAGGTGGTGCAGGGCCCCGCCGCGGCGCAGCGGGCCGAGCACGCCGAGCACGAGACCGTGCACGTGGAACAGCGGCAGCGCGTGGGCGAGCACGTCGTCGCCGGTCCAGGCCCAGGCGGCGGCGAGCGCGTCGAGGTTGGCCGCGACGGCGCCGCGGGAGAGCACCGCACCCTTGGGCGGCCCGGTCGTGCCGGAGGTGTAGATCACGAGCGCGGTGGCGTCGGGCCCGGGGTCGGGCGGGAGGTCGCCGCCGCGGGCG
>JAPLAT010000568.1 GCA_026393175.1 Pseudonocardiales bacterium | reverse complement strand
CCTCGGGCTGACCCGCGACCAGAACCTGCGCGCCGACACGAGCGCGGAGAAGCTCGCCCGGCTCAAGCCGGTCTTCGGCGAGACCATGACGGCGGGCAACTCGACGCCGCTCACCGACGGCGCGTCGGCCGTGCTGCTGGGTTCGGACGAGTGGGCCGCCGAGCACCACCTGCCGGTCCTCGCGCACGTCGTCGACGCCCAGACCGCGGCTGTCGACTTCGTCCACGCCGGCGACGGGCTGCTCACCGCCCCGATCCACGCCGTGCCGCGGCTGCTGGAGCGCAACGGGCTGACGCTGCAGGACTTCGACTTCTACGAGATCCACGAGGCGTTCGCCTCCACCGTGCTCGTCACGCTCGCGGCGTGGGAGGACCCCGCGTTCTGCAAGGAGCGACTCGGCCTCGACGCGCCGCTGGGCGCGATCGACCGGTCCCGGCTCAACGTGGCCGGGTCGTCGCTGGCCACCGGGCACCCGTTCGCCGCCACCGGCGGCCGGATCGTCGCGACGCTGGCGAAGCTGCTCAAGGAGAAGGGGACGGGCCGGGGGCTCGTCTCGATCTGCGCGGCGGGCGGCCAGGGCGTCGTCGCGATCCTCGAAGCCCCCTGACCCGAAGCCCCCTGACCCGCCCGTCCGGCCGCCCCGGACCCCCGTGATCACCGCCGCCGGCGATCCTGCCCGACGATCTTGTGAGGACCCGATGTCGAACGACACGCTGCGCGACCTCTCCCAGAACCCGCTGGTGCACCGGCTCGGGGTGCCCCGGATCCCCGTCCTGCGCCGGCACGCGCCCGGCGCGCCGCTGCTCGACGGGCCCGCCCTCGTCGGCGCGGTCGGCGACGGGACGCTCGCCGGGCCGGTCCGCGCGCTGCTCGCGGAGGCCGGGGTCGCCGAGGCCGGGGCGGACGGGAAGGTCGCCGCCGTCGTCCTCGACGCCACGGCCGCCCGCACGATCGACGACCTCGCGACCGTGCAGGAGTTCCTCACCCCCGCCGTCCGCAGGCTCGGCCCGTCGGGGCGGCTGCTGGTGCTGGGCCCCGAGCCCGGCGCCGACGTCGAGGCCGCGGCCGTCGCCCAGGCGCTGGACGGGATCGTCCGGTCCGCCGCGAAGGAGGTCCGCGCAGGGGCCACGGCGAACCTGCTGGTGGTGGCCCCGGACGCGGGGATCGGTTCGTCGGTCCGGTTCCTGCTGTCGGCCCGCTCGGCCTACGTGGACGGGCAGGTCGTGCACGTCGGCCCCGGCGCGGACGGTCCCGACGACCTCGCCGGCCGGGTTGCCGTCGTCACCGGGGCGGCGCGCGGGATCGGCGCGGCCATCGCCGACACCCTGGCCCGCGACGGCGCGACCGTCGTCGCCGTGGACGTCCCGGGCGCCGGGGAGGCGCTCGCGGGCGTGGCCAACCGGACCGGCGGCACCGCCCTGCAGCTCGACATCACCGCGCCCGACGCGGCCGACCGGCTGCACGCGCACCTGCGCGAGCGGCACGGGCGCGTCGATGTGATGGTGCACAACGCCGGCATCACCCGGGACAAGCTGCTCGCCAACATGACCGCCGACCGCTGGAACGCCGTGCTCGCGGTCAACCTCCGCGCGCAGCTCGCGATCAACGGCGCCCTGCTGGACGAGGACCTGCTGTCGGACACCGGGCGGATCGTCTGCGTCGCCTCCACCAGCGGCATCGCCGGCAACCGCGGTCAGACCAACTACGCGGCCAGCAAGGCCGGGGTGATCGGGATGGTGCGGGCGCTGGCGCCGCAGGTGCGCGGGCGCGGGATCAGCGTCAACGCCGTCGCCCCCGGGTTCATCGAGACCGAGATGACCGCGCGCATGCCGCTGGGCACCCGGGAGGGCGGGCGGCGGATCAACAGCCTGCGCCAGGGCGGGTTGCCCGTCGACGTCGCGGAGACCGTCGGCTGGCTGGGCCGGGCCGGCAGCGGCGGCGTGACCGGGCAGGTCGTGCGCGTGTGCGGCCAGAGCATGATCGGGGCCTGACGTGAGCCTCGCCCCGCTGTACCTCAAGGCCGCGGTGACGGCGGTCGGGCCGCGGGCGGCCGCGCTGCCCGACACCGTCGTCACCCGGGACGTCACGGTCGACCCCGCGGCCGTCGCGGCGTACGCCCGGGTCTGCGGGTTCCGGCTCGCCGACGCCCTGCCCCCGACCTACCCGCACGTCCTGGGCTTCCCGCTGCAGGTGGAGCTCATGGCGCGCCGGTCGTTCCCGCTGCCGCTGCCCGGGCTGGTGCACGTGGCGAACACGATCGCCGTGCACCGCCCGGTCGGGGCGGGCGAGGCGCTGCGGGTGGCCGTGCACGCCGAGCGGTTCGCCGCCCACCCGAAGGGCGCGACCGTCGACCTGGTCACCGCCGTCGACGCGGGCGGCGAGCGGGTCTGGGACGGGCGCAGCACGTACCTGGCCCGGGGCGCCCGCGCGCCCGGCCCCGACACCGGCACCTCCCCCGCGACGCCCGACGGGCCGTTCGACGGCCCGCCGTCGGCGGTGTGGCGGGTGCCCGACGACACCGGCCGCCGCTACGCCGCGGTGTCCGGCGACGTCAACCCGATCCACCTGCACCCGCTCGCCGCCCGCGCGTTCGGCTTCCCCCGGGCAATCGCGCACGGCATGTGGACCGCCGCCCGCGCCGTCGCCGCGCTGGAGGGGCGGCTGCCCGGCGCGCTGACCGTCGACGTCGCGTTCGGCCGGCCGCTGCTGCTGCCCGGCCGGGTGGAGCTGCGCACCCGCGAGCGGGACGGCACCTGGGCGCTGGAGGTCCGGGGCCGGAAGGGCCCGCACCTGACGGCGACCTGCCGCCCGGGCGGCGCGGCGGGGTGGGACTCCGCCCGGCCCCGGATCGCAGCGGGGTGACATCGCTGCGACTGGATCGGAGCGGTGTCACCCCGCTGCGATGAGGGGCCGGGCGGCGCGGCGACGGGTGGCGGTGCCGGGCCGGGTGGCGTCCCCGCCCGTGATGGGCCGATCGGGCTACCCTCCGGCCATGGCGCGTCGCCGGCGGTGGGTGATCGGGTGGCCCGTGCGCCTGGCCCTGCTCGTGGTGATCGTCGTCGCGAACGTCATCGGCGCGGGTGTCGTGCTCGTGCTGGCCGCGTTCGTGCTGCCCAGCGGCGCGATCGAGGACCCGGTCACCGTCCGCGTCGTCAACATGGTCGCGTTCGGCGGCTACCTGCTGCTCGCCATCGTCGTCGGGGGCGTGTGGGGGGCGCTGCGCTTCCGGATGCGGCTCACCGGCGACCCGGTCACCGAGCAGCGCCGCGAGCACCGGCGCGTGCTCTACGGGCCGCTGCGGCTGACCACCGTGCAGGCCGTGCTGTGGCTCGCCGCCGTGCTGCTGTTCGGCGGGCTGAACGCGCAATACTCGTGGCGGCTCGCGCTGCAGGTCGGGGAGACGACGCTGGTCGGCGGCATCGTCGTGTGCGCGCTGTCCTACCTGCTCAGCGAGCGGATCCTGCGCCGCACCACCGGTCGCGTGCTGGCCGACCAGCCGCCGCGGCGCCGCGTGCTGCCCGGGGTGGTGGTGCGGTCGCTGCTGTTCTGGGCGCTGGGCACGGCGGTGTTCGTCGTCGGCCTGCTGCTCTCCGCGATCAGCGCGCTGGCCTACGGCGACGTGCCGGCCACCCAGCTCGCCGTGATCATCCTGTCGGTGGGCGGCACCGGGCTGATCGTCGGCGGGCTGGTCACGGCCGGGGCGGCGCGCGCCGTCGCCGACCCGGTGAACGCCGTGCGGCGGGCGATGCGCACGGTGGAGCGCGGGGACTTCTCCGCCCGGGTCACCGTCAACGACGGCACGGAGCTGGGCCAGCTGCAGTCGGGCTTCAACACGATGGTCGCCGGCCTGGCCGAGCGGGAGCGGATCCGCGACCTGTTCGGCCGCCAGGTCGGCCACGACGTCGCGCGCGCGGCGGCCGCGGCGGACGAGGTGCGCCTCGGCGGGGAGGTCCGGCCGGTCGCGGTGCTGTTCGTCGACCTGGTCGGCTCGACGGGGCTCGCCGTGCAGCGCCCGGCCGAGGAGGTCGTCGAGCTGCTCAACCGCTTCTTCGGGCTGGTCGTCGAGGTCGTCGAGGAGCACGGCGGCTGGATCAACAAGTTCATGGGCGACGCCGCCCTGGCCGTGTTCGGGGCGCCCGCCGCCCACCCGGACGCCGCCGGTGGCGCGCTGGCCGCGGGCCGCGAGCTGGCCGCCCGGCTGCGGGCCGAGCTCCCCGAGATCGACGCCGGCGTGGGCGTCTCGGCGGGCGACGCCGTGGCCGGCAACGTCGGCGACGTCCGGCGCTACGAGTACACCGTGATCGGCGACCCGGTGAACGAGGCGGCGCGGCTCACCGAGCTCGCGAAGTCGGTGCCCGGCGGGGTCGTCGCGTCCGGGACGGCGGTCGGGCTGGCCGGCGGCGACGAGGGGGACCGCTGGGAGGTCGGCGCGGCGACGGTGCTGCGCGGCCGCGACGACGGCACCCACCTGGCCGTGCCGCGCGCCGCGGACCGGGCCGCCGACCGCGCCACCTCGGGATGACCTCGCTGCGGACCGCCCGCCTGGTGCTGGAGCCGCTCCGCGTCGAGCACGCCGAGGAGATGGCGGCCCTGCTCGACGACCCGGCCCTGCACCGCTTCACCGGCGGGATCCCGGACACCCCCGACGCGCTGCGCGAGCGGTACCGCCGCCAGGTCGCCGGGCGCTCCCCGGACGGGCGGCAGGAGTGGCGGAACTGGGTCGTGCGGGCCGGGGCGGACGCCGCGGGCTACGTGCAGGCGACGATCCTGCGCCCCGACGGCGGCCCTGTGGCCGAGCTGGCCTGGGTGATCGGCACCGCGCACCAGGGGCGGGGCTACGCCCGGGAGGCGGCGGCCGCCGTCGTCGCGGCGCTGCCTGCGGGCACCATGCTCGTCGCGCACATCCACCCCGACAACCTCGCCTCGGCCGCCGTGGCCCGCGCGCTGGGCCTGCGCCCGAGCGCGCGCGAGGTCGGCGGCGAGACCCGCTGGACGTCGGCGTGATCTGGCGGCTGGGTGGCGGGAAACCGCGCGACGGCCGGGGGGTCGCGAACTAGCGTCGGAGCGGTGATCGCCACCGCTCCCCGCGTCCGCTCCGGACCCCTGCTCGCCGTCGCCGTGACCGTGCTGGCCTGGGCGTCGGCGTTCGTCGCGATCCGCGCCGTCGGCGCCTCCTACGACGCGGGGCCGCTCGCGCTGGGCCGGCTCGCCGTCGGGGCGCTGGCCCTCGGGGCGGGCATGCTGGTGAGCAGGCGGTGGGTGACGCCGACGGCCCGCGAGTGGGGCCTGATCGTGCTGTGCGGGCTGGCCTGGTTCGCCGTGTACAACGTGGCGCTCAACGCCGCCGAGCAGCGCGTCGACGCGGGGACGACCGCGATGCTGGTCAACGTGGGGCCGATCCTCATCGCCCTGTTCGCCGGGCTGCTGCTCGGCGAGGGCTTCCCGCGCTGGCTGCTGATCGGGGCGGCGATCGCGTTCTCCGGGGCCGTGCTCGTCGGCGCCGCGACGGCGAACACCGACTCGGCCGACCTGCTCGGCGTCGTCCTGTGCCTCGTCGCCGCCGCGACGTACGCGATCGGCGTGCTCGCCCAGAAGCCGACGCTGCGCAGGCTGCCCGCCCTGCAGGTGACGTTCCTGGCCTGCGCGATCGGCGCGGTCGCCTGCCTGGGCTTCACCCCCGGCCTGCTCGACGACCTCGCGACGGCCCCGGCGGCCGCCACCGCCGGGCTCGTCTACCTCGGGCTCGTCCCGACCGCGCTGGCGTTCAGCACCTGGGCCTACGCGCTCGCGCGGATGGACGCCGGGCGCCTGGGCGTGACCACCTACCTCGCCCCGCCGCTGACGATCGCCATGTCGGCCGTGCTGCTCGGCGAGCTGCCGCCGTGGCTGGCGCTGGTCGGCGGGGCGGTCTGCCTGGCCGGGGTGGCGCTGTCGCGCCGCCGCGACCCCGACCCTCACGCGACGACGGGCCGGACCAGGTAGTCCGCGTCGCGGGCGTCGGTGACGAGCATGTGCCCGGGCGCGTGCGCGATGGCCAGCGGCGGCCGCGACTCCACGACCGCCGCCTGCGGGGTCACCCCGCACGCCCAGAACACCGGCACGTCGCCGGGTTCGGGGCGGACGGCGTCGCCGTAGTCGGGCGCGTCGAGGTCGGCGACGCCGAGCGCGCGGGGGTCGCCGACGTGCACCGGCGCGCCGTGCACGGCCGGGTAGCGGGCGGTCACGGCGACGGCGGTGTCGACGAGCGCGGCGGGCACGTACCGCATCGACACGACGAGCGGCCCGGACACCGACCCGGCCGGGCGGCAGCGCCACGCCGTCCGGTACATCGGCACGTTCACCCCCTGCTCGACGTGCCGCACGGGCACGCCCGCCGCGCCGAGCGCCCGCTCGAACGTGAAGCTGCAGCCGATGAGGAACCCGACGAGGTCCTCGCGCCACCAGCCGCGGACGTCGGGGGTCTCCTCCACCATCTCGCCGTCGACGTACACGCGGTAGAGCGGCAGGTCGGTGCGCACGTCGCCGTCGAGCAGCGGGCCGGCCACGGCGCCGGGCTCGAGGACGTCGAGCACCGGGCAGGGCTTCGGGTTGCGCTGGGCGAACAGCAGGAAGTCCCAGGCCACGTCGCGCGGGACGGCGACGAGGTTGGCCTGCGTGTAGCCGTCGCACCAGCCCGCGGTGGGCGTGACGAGGCCGTCGCGGAAGCGGCGTCGGGCCTGCGCGGGGTGCATCGGTGCGGGAGTGGTCATCGGGGCTCCTCCAGGCGGAATCGGACCTGCTGGCCGGGCCGCAGCTGCGCGGCCCGGTCGAGGTCGGCGTCGCGCACCACGGCGACGACGGGGTAGCCGCCGGTCACCGGGTGGTCGGCGCCGAACAGGACGGGCTCGCCGCCGGGGGGCACCTGGACCGCGCCGCGGACCATCCCCTCGCTGGGCAGCTCGCCGGTGTCGGCGCGGCGCAGCGGCTCGCCCTCCAGCCGCAGGCCGACCCGGTCGCTGCGGCCGGAGACCGTCCACGCGGTGCGGGCGAGCGCGGTCGGGTCGGCGATCCAGTCGGCGCGCGGGCCGAGGACGGCGCGCAGCGTCACGGGCCCGCCGGTGGGCACGGCGACCGGCGCGACGTCGACGCGCGGCAGGTCCGCGGGCTCCGGCCCGACGGGCAGGACGGCGCTCGCGGCGAGCGGCGCAGGGCCGACGCCGGAGAGCACGTCGGTGCTGCGCGAGCCCAGCACCGCGGGCACGTCGATCCCGCCGCGGACGGCCAGGTAGGTGCGCAGCCCGCTGGGCGGGGTGCCCAGCCGCAGGGTCTGCCCGGCCCGCAGCACGACGAGGGCGTGGTGGCCGACCGGGGTGCCGTCGACGGCGGCCGGGGCCGGGGCACCGGCGAGGGCGACGAGCAGCGGCGCGGCCAGGTCGTCCCCGGCGCGCAGGGCCAGCCCGCCGAACGCGACCTCCACGCACGCGGCGGACGCCGGGTTGGCGACGAGCCGGTTGGCCAGCGCGCAGGCCGCCCGGTCGAACGCCCCCGACCGCCCCACGCCCGACGCGCCCCAGCCGACCCGCCCGAGGTCGACGAGCACGGCCGCGCCGCCGACGCCCACCACCTCGACACGCCGCCACGGGGCGGGCGGCGGGTCCGGGGCGCCGTCCCGCCCGTGCGACGGTGCGGATGCCGGCTCGGCGGTGCGGGTGAAGCGGACCCGGGCGCCGGGCCGGAGCAGGGCGGGCGGGGTGCGGTCGGGGTCCCACAGGGTCACCGCGGTCGTGCCGATCAGCTGCCAGCCGCCCGGGCTCGACCGCGGGTAGACGCCGCTGAACTCCCCGGCCAGCCCGACCGACCCGGCCGGGACCGTGGTGCGCGGCTCGGCGCGGCGCGGGACGTGCAGCCGCTCGTCGCCGCCGGCGAGGTAGGCGAAGCCGGGGGCGAACCCGCCGAACCCGACCCGCCACGGCGTACCCGTGTGCGCCTCGACCACGCCGTCGGCACCCAGCCCCGTGAGCCGGCCGACCTCGTCGAGGTCGGGGCCGTCGTAGACGACCGGGATCTCCACGTCCTCCCCCCCGGGCGGCGCCGCCGACGGGTCGACGGGCAGCGCGCGCACGGCCCGGCCCAGCTCGGCCAGGTCGGTGCCGGGCACGGCGACGAGCAGAACGGTGCGGGCGGCCGGCACGACGTCGAGCACGCCGGGCAGGTCCGCCGCCCGGACGGCGTCGGCGAGCGCCAGCACCGCGCCCAGGTCCGCGACCTCGACGAGCAGCGCGGCGTCCCCGCAGGGCAACACCCTCACGGCCGACCCACTCCTCCCGCGCCCCGCGGGCCGCTCACGCGAACGCCCTCAGCTCGACCCCGTCGCCCTCCATGGCGGCGCGGACGGCCCGGGCCATCTCGACCGCGCCCGGGGAGTCGCCGTGCACGCAGGCCGACTCGGCCCGCACCGCCACCGTGGAGCCGTCGACGGCGCGCACCACCCCGTCGCCGAGCAGCCGCCGCACCCGCTCGGCCACCTCCGCCGCGTCGTGCAGCACCGCACCGGGCTCCGAGCGGCGCACCAGCGTGCCGTCGGGGGTGTACCCGCGGTCGACGAAGAACTCCGGCACCGCCCGCAGCCCGGCCGCCTCGGCGAGGCGCAGCAGCTCCGATCCGGGCAGCCCGAGCACCGGCAGGCCCGGGTCGTAGGCGCGCACGGCGTCGACCACGGCGCGGGCCTGGTCGGTGTGGTGCACGACCGCGTTGTACAGCGCGCCGTGCGGCTTGACGTAGCGCAGCGCCGTGCCGGCCACCCGGCACATCCCGTCCAGCGCCCCCATCTGGTAGACGACGTCGTCGGCGAGCTCGATGGGGTCCATGTCGACGAACCGGCGGCCGAACCCGGCGAGGTCGCGGTAGCCCACCTGGGCCCCGACGACCACGCCGCCCTCCGCCGCCCGGGCGCAGGTGCGGCGCAGCGTGCTGGCGTCGCCGGCGTGGAAGCCGCAGGCCACGTTCGCCGAGGTGACGACGCCGAGCATGGCGTCGTCGTCGCCGAGGGTCCACCGGCCGAAGGACTCGCCGAGGTCGGAGTTGAGGTCGAAGTGCACGGTCACAGGTTCGCCAGGCCGCCGAGCGACTGGTAGCCCAGGTAGAGCGTCAGCAGCCAGGCGAGCACCCCGATGCCCAGCAGCCAGGCCGGGTAGCGGTAGCCGCCGAGCAGGTCGCGCCGCCGCCAGGCCACCCACAGCACCACGGTGAACCCGATGGGCAGGATCAGCCCGTTGAACGCGCCCGCGAATACCAGCAGCGTCACCGGCGCGGCCCCGACCAGCAGGTAGATCGCCGTGGACAGCGCGATGAACGCGACGGTGAACAGGTTGCGCCGCCGCGGGGACGTGCTGCTGGAGGTCAGGAACGACACCGAGGTGTAGGCCGCGCCGATCACCGAGGTGATGCTCGCCGCCCACAGGATGATCCCGAAGACCCGCAGCCCCACCTGGCCCGCGGCCGCGGAGAACGCGCTGGCCGCCGGGTTGTCCTGGGCCAGCGTGACGCCGCCGGCCACCACGCCGAGCACGGCGAGGAAGAGCAGCACGCGCATCACGCCGGTGACGAGGATGCCGATGATCGAGCTGCGGGAGATCGCGCCGACGTGCTCGGGGCCGGTCAGCCCGGAGTCGAGCAGCCGGTGCGCACCCGCGTAGGTGATGTAGCCGCCGACGGTCCCGCCGATCAGGGTGGTGATGACGAGGAAGTCGACGCGGTCGGGGAGCACGGTCTGGCGCAGGGCGTCGCCGACGGGCGGGCCGGACACGATCGCGACGTAGGCCGTCATGAGGATCATCACGGCGCCGAGCACGACGACGATCCGGTCCAGGGCCACGCCGGCCCGCTTGCTCAGGAAGATCGCGATGGCCAGCACGGCCGAGATGGCGCCGCCGATCTTCGCATCGACGCCGAGCATGGCGTTGACGCCCAGGCCGGTGCCGCCGACGTTGCCGATGTTGAACACGAGGCCGCCGACCACCACCAGCGCCGCCAGCGCGTAGCCGACGCCGGGGAGCACCCGGTTGCCCAGCTCGTGGGCCCGCTGCCCGCTGACGCCGATCACCCGCCACACGTTCAGCTGCACCGCGATGTCGACCAGGATCGACACGAGCACGGCGAACGCGAACGCCGCGCCGAGCTGGGCGGTGAACGTCGTGGTCTGGGTGATGAACCCCGGCCCGATCGCGCTCGTCGCCATCAGGAACATCGCGCCGAGCACGGCGCCGCGGCTGGTCGCCGACCCGATCGCCGCCTTCACGTTCTCGGACATGTGTCCTCCCTCACGCTGGTTCCGGTGAGCGTAAGGATTGTTCAACAATCCAGCAAGAGGAAGGCCGGATCGGAAACACGCTCGTCACGTAGGCTGCCGCCGTGACAACGGCCGACGCCCTGGTCTCCCTGGAGCGCGCCCGGCACCTCGTCGCGCGCAGCACGACGGCGGAGCGGGTGGCCGACGCGCTGCGCGAGGAGATCGTCGAGGGCCGGCTGCGGCCGGGCGCCCGACTGCCCGAGCAGGCGGTCTGCGACGCGCTCGGCGTCTCCCGCAACACCGTCCGCGAGGCGATGAGCCAGCTCGTCGCGGAGCGGGTGCTGGTGCGCGAGACGCACCGGGGGGTGTTCGTCGCCCGGCCCGACCGGGAGGCGGTCCGCGACGTCTACCGCGCCCGCCGGATCATCGAGCCCGCCGCCGTCCGGCACGGGGAGGCGTTCACCCCCGAGCGGGTCGCCGCCGCGCGCGTCGCGGTCGACGAGGGGGTGGCCGCGGCCGCCGCGGACCGCTGGACCGGTGTGGCCAGCGCCAACCAGCATTTCCACCGCGCGCTCGTGGCGCTGGCCGGCAGCGCCCGGCTCGACCAGCAGATGGCGCTGCTGCTGGCCGAGATGCGGCTGGTGTTCCACCGGATGTCCGGGGTGCGCGAGTTCCACGAGCCCTACCTGGGCCGCAACGACGCGATCTGCACGCTGCTGGAGGCGGGCGAGCGGGAGGCCGCCGCCGCCGCGGTCGGCCGGTACCTCGACGAGGCCGAGGCCCAGCTCCTCGCCGCCTACGACGCCCTGACGCCCTGACGCCCCTGGTCCTCGACCGACGAGCGACGGCGCGGCACCCTCGCGAGGAGGTGCCGCGCCGTCGTCGTGACCCGGCCGGGCACGGACCGGGGCACTCGGTGGACCGGCGGCGGCGGGCCGCGCCGGTCACTCCCCAGAGCGCCCGCGGCGGGCCCTGATACGTCCGGACGGGTGCGGATCGCCGTCCGGTCGCCGGGCGACGGCCGTCAGCGGGCGGGGACCGACGGCCGCAGGGCCTCGGTGAGCAGCCCGCGCACCTGGTCGCCCGCGGTGTAGAAGACGAACGTGCCCTCGCGACGGCCCTCGACCAGGCCGGCGAGCCGGAGCTTGGCCAGGTGCTGGCTCACGGCCGTGGGGGTGGCGCCGACGAGCTCGGCCAGGCAGGCCACCGACTCCTCGCCGTGCAGCAGCGCCCAGAGGATCTTGATGCGCGTCGGGTCGGCGAGCAGGCGCAGCGAGTCCGCCGCCCGCCGGACGTCGTCCGGGTGCGGCATCGCGAAGCCGGGGATGCCGTCGTGCACGGGGACGAGGGTACCGGGCCACCGCCTACCTGCATATCTTCGCAGCTGCGCAGCTATGGTGACACGCATGTGGTCGATGCCCGAGGTCCGGTGGGCCCTGCTCTCCCTCGCCGCGTTCGCGCTCGCCGTGCCCGCCGACCTGCTCGGCGCCCCTGCGCCGCTGGTCGGGGCGCTCTACGCGGCCTGCTACGCCGCGGGCGGGTGGGAGCCCGCCCGGGAGGGGCTGCGCGCCCTGGCCGAGCGGCGCCTCGACGTCGACCTGCTGATGGTGGTGGCCGCGCTGGCCGCCGCCGCGATCGGCCAGCCGCTCGACGGGGGGCTGCTGATCGTCATCTTCGCCGGCTCCGGAGCGCTGGAGGCGGTGATGACCGCGCGGACGCGGCGCAGCATCGAGGCCCTGCTCGACCTGGCCCCGGAGACCGCGGTGCTGGCCGGGTCGCAGCGCCGGGTCCGGGCCGACGCGCTGGTCGTCGGCGACGAGGTCGTGGTGCGGCCCGGGGAGCGGGTCCCGGCCGACGGCCGGGTGCTCGCCGGGGCGAGCGAGGTCGACACGGCCGGGCTCACCGGCGAGCCGCTGCCCGTCCCGCGGGCGGTGGGCGACGAGGTGCACGCCGGCACGGTCAACGGCACCGGTGTCCTGCGGGTGCGGGTGACCCGCGATCCCGCGGACACCGTCGTGGCCGGCATCGCCGCCCAGGTCCGGCACGCCACCGGCACGAAGGCCGCGCGGCAGCTGTGGATCGAGCGGATCGAGCAGCGCTACTCGGTGCTCGTCGTCGCGGCCACGGTGGCGCTGCTGGCGCTCCCCCTGCTGCTCGGGGCGCCGTTCGAGGAGACCCTGCTGCGCGCGATGACGTTCATGATCGTCGCCTCGCCGTGCGCCGTCGTCCTGGCGACGATGCCGCCGCTGCTCGCCGTGATCGCCGTGGCCGGGCGGCGCGGCGTGCTGCTCAAGGACGCCACCGTCGTCGAGGCGCTGGCCGAGGTCGACGCCGTGGTCCTGGACAAGACCGGCACCGTCACCCGCGGGCGGCCGGAGGTCGTGGCCGTGGAGGTCCTGGACCCCGCCCGCGGGCGCGACGGCGTGCTCGCGCTGGCCGCCGCGGCCGAGGCGGGCAGCGAGCACGTGCTGGGCCGGGCCGTCCGCGACGCGGCGGGCGACCTGCCCGTGCCGCCCGCCGCCGCGTTCGACGCGCTGCCCGGGACGGGCGTGCGTGCCGTCGTCGGCGGGACCGAGGTCGTGGTGGGCCGCCCCGCGGTGCTCGACGCCGCGACCGGGGACGTGACCCGCGACGCTACCGGGGACACCGCCGGGGCCACCGCCGCCGCCCGGGCCGCCGTCGCCCGCCACGAGGCCACCGGGCGCACCGCGGTCGTCGTGCTGGCCGGCGGGCGCCCGGTCGGGGTGCTGGCGCTGGCCGACGAGCTCCGCCCCGGGGCGGACGCCGCCGTCGCCGCACTGGCCGCGACGCTGGGCAGCGGCCCCGTCCTGCTCACCGGCGACGCCGCCGTCCCCGCCGCCGCGACGGCCGCCCGGCTCGGGATCACCGACGTCCGCTCCGGGCTGCTGCCCGCCGACAAGGCCGCCGCCGTGGCGGGCGTGGGCGGCACGGTGCTCGCCGTCGGCGACGGGATCAACGACGCGCCGCTGCTGGCCACGGCCGCCGTCGGGCTGGCCGTCGGCGAGGGGGCGGGGGCGCTCGCCGTGCAGGCCGCGGACGGGGTGCTGCTCCGCGACCCCCTCGGCTCGCTCGTCCCGCTGCTGGCCCTGGCCCGGCGCGCCCGGCGGGTGGCGCGGGCGAACCTGGCGTTCGCGGCGGCCGTCATCGCCGGGCTGGTGGCCTGGGACCTCACCGGCACGCTGCCGCTGGCCGTCGGCGTGGCCGGGCACGAGCTGTCCACGGTGCTCGTCTGCCTCAACGGCCTGCGGCTGCTGGCCCTCCCCGGCCGCCCCGCCCCGACCCCGGCGCGAGCACTCCAGCCGTCCTCGCAGACCTGACGCGGTCCTCGCACAGGTCCCACCGTGTGCGACGACCGCACAGCCCGTGCGAGGACGCGGTCAGCCCGTGTTGCGCAGGCCCGCGGCGATGCCGTTGATCGTCAGCAGCAGCGCGCGCTGCAGGTCGGGATCGGGGTTCTGCGCCCGCCGGCGCTGGGCCAGCAGCTCCACCTGCAGGTGGTGCAGCGGCTCGAGGTAGGACGCGCGGACGGCGAGCGTGCCGCGCAGCACGGGGTGCCGGGCGAGCAGGGTGTCCGAGCCGGTGAGGCGCAGGACCTCGCGCAGGGTCAGCGCGTGCTCGGCCGCGATCGCGTCGAAGATCGGGTGCAGCCCGGGGTCGACGAGCTCGGCGACGTAGCGGCCGGCGATCCGCAGGTCGGTCTTGGCCAGCGCCATCTCGACGTTGCCGAGCAGGTTGGTGAAGAAGTCCCAGTCCATCATGTCGGCCAGCCGGTCGTCGTGGCCCGCCTCGCGGGCCGCGCGCAGCCCGCTGCCGAGGCCGAACCAGCCGGGCACGACCATCCGGGTCTGCGTCCAGCCGAACACCCACGGGATCGCCCGCAGGTCGTCGAGCGACCCGCCCTTGCCCGGCCGCCGCGACGGCCGCGACCCGACGTTCAGCTCGCCCAGCTCCTCGACCGGCGTCGCGGTGGTGAAGAAGTCGGGCAGCCCGGGGCGGGCGACGAGGTCCCGGTACGCGGTCCGGGCCGCGTCGCTGACCAGCGTCATCGTCTCGTCGAGGCGTTCCAGCGTCGCCGGGTCGCGGCGGGGCTCGCGGTGCAGCACCGACGCGTCGAGGACGGCGGCGAGCATGCTGCCCAGGTTGTCGTGGGCGAGGGCGGCGAGCGAGTACTTGTCGGAGACGACCTCGCCCTGCTCGGTCACCTTCATCACCGCGTCCACCGACCCGGGCGGCGCCGAGGCCACCGCCTCCGCGGACGGCCCGCCCCCGCGCCCGACCGAGCCGCCGCGGCCGTGGAACAGCCGCAGCCGCACGCCGTGCCGCGCGCCGACGTCGCGGAGCCTGCGCTGGGCGCGGTGGATCTCCCACTGCGAGGTGGTGATGCCGGCGCCCTTGTTGGAGTCGGAGTAGCCGAGCATGACCTCCTGCAGGTCGCCCCGGTTGCGCACATGCTGCCGGTAGCCGGGCACGGACAGCAGCTCGTCGAGCAGCTCCCCGGCGCGGGAGAGCTCCTCCACGGTCTCGAACAGCGGCACCAGGTCGATCGAGCTGCGCGGGTCCTGCTTGAGCTCGACCATGAACGCCTCGCGGGCGAGCACCGCCACGGCGAGCAGGTCGTCCACGCCCTGGCTCATCGACACGATGTAGGTGCGGGCCACCTCCGGCCCGTACCGGTGCTGGACGTCGTGCAGCAGGTCGAACACGGCCAGCACGTCCGCGGCGCCCTCGGGCAGGCCGTAGTGGCGGCGGATGAGCGGGCGACCGCCGTCCAGCTCGCGGGCCAGCAGCTCCGTGCGCTCGGCGCGGGTGAGGCTCGTGTAGGGCTGGCCGAGCGCCTCGTACACCGCGCCCAGTGCGGCGTGGTGGCGCGCGCTGTGCTCGCGGACGTCGAGCTCGGCGAGGTGCAGACCCAGCGCGCGGGCGGTGCGCAGGGCGCGGACGAGCGTGCCGTCGGCGATGCGGCCGCCGAGGTGCGCGCGCAGCGAGCGGTCGACCACCTCGAGGTCGGCGACGTACTCCGCGGGGCCGCGGTAGTGGGCGCCGGTCCGGGTGCGGGTGTTCGCCAGCCGGGCCTGCACGTAGGACAGCTTGAGCCGATAGGGCTCGGTGGCGTTGAGCCGGATGAACCGGTCGTGCACCGCGGGCAGGGCGCGGCGGTCGCGGGCCAGGGAGCCGCGCAGCTCCTCGGACACCCCGACGACGCGGGTGGAGATCGACAGCTCCTGCACCAGCTCCTCGACCAGGCCCTCGTGGATGCGCAGGGCGCGGTCGGAGTAGAGCTCCAGCACCTCGCGGGTGACCTCGGGCGTCACGTTGGGGTTGCCGTCGCGGTCGCCGCCCACCCAGCAGCCCAGCACCAGCGGCGCGCGGGGCGGCACCGTGAACCCGGCGTCGCGGACGGCGCCCTCGAACTCCGCGAGCAGGTCGGGCACCGTGCCGCGGCCCAGCTTCTCCATGTACCAGCCGATCGCCCTGGCCTCGTCGGCGACGGTCGGGCGGCCCGGGCGCAGCTCGTCGGTCTGCCAGAGCAGCTCGACGAGCGCCTCCAGCGTCGCGTCGGGGGCGCCGCGGTCCAGGCCGTCGGCGACGCGGCGCAGGATCGCCAGCACCGACTGCCGCGAGGACTCCGTGGGGTGCGCGGTGAACACCGGCCGCAGCTCCAGGCGGTCCAGCGCGTCCTGCACCGCCGCGGGATCGGCTTCGGCGGCGAGCCGGGCCAGCAGCGGGCGGAGCCGGCCCTCCGGGCGGGCCAGCTCGCGCGCGCGGTGCCGCTGCTCGGCGATGTTGGCCAGCTGGAAGTACTGGGAGAACGCGCGGGCGAGCCACACGGCCGTGCCGGCGTCCAGGCCGGCCAGCGCGCCGGCGACGTCGCCCTCGCGGGACCGGGTGCGGACCTCCTCGACGAGGTCCAGCAGCTCCGGGCCGCCGTGGTGGACGAGCGTGCGGCCCAGCATGGTGGACAGGCGGCGGATGTCGGCACGCAGCGCGTCGTGCCCGGACGCGGAGGTGACACCGGCGTGCGCGGCGACGTCGAGGGCGGTCACGGAGGGCTCCCGTCGGACGAGTGGGGGGCCGCCCGCACCGCTGGGAACGACTGGTCCGGCGCAGACCTTACCCGCCGATCACCGCCAGGAGGGCGTCGTGGACGGCCCCGTTGCTGGCCAGCACGTCGGTGACGGCCGGGCCGCCCACCCGCGTCCCGGCGAGGTCGGTGACCCGCCCGCCCGCCTCCTCCAGCAGCAGCTGGCCGGCGGTGATGTCCCACGGCGGCATCGCCCGCTCGACGTAGGCCGTGTAGTGACCGGCCGCGATGTGGGCCATGATCAGCGCCGGGGCGCCGGGGGAGCGCACCCCGCCGGTGGCCCCGAGCAGCGCGTGCACGAGCCCGGCGTGCTGCGCGATCCGCGCCGGGTCGGCCGACTGGATCTGCGTCACGACCAGCGCCCGCCCCACGTCCGCGGTGTCGGCGACCCGCAGCGGCACGCCGTTGCCGGTCGCCCCGCGGCCCCGGCCGGCCGCGAACAGCTCGTCGTGCACCGGGTCGAACACGGCCCCGGCCACCACCTCGCCCCGGCAGCGCAGCCCCACCGACACCGCGTACCAGGGCAGCCCGTGCGCGAAGTTGCTCGTGCCGTCCAGGCCGTCGACGTACCAGACGTGGTCGGCGTCGGTGCCCTCCTCCGTGCCCTCCTCGCCGACGATCCGGTGCTCGGGGAACGCCTCCCGCAGCGCGGCCACGACGGCGGCCTGCGAGGCCCGGTCGGCGCTGGTCGTGAGGTCGACCCGCCCGTCCTTGAGGTCGACGTCGAGGCGGCTGCGGTCGGTGGCGCGCAGCACCGCGCCCCCGGCCCGGGCCGCCGTCCCGGCGAGGGTGAGGGCCTCGTCGACGAGGCGGCAGGGGTCCACGGGCGGGACGGTACCGCCGCGGCCCCGTCGGGGCGGGGCGACGGGCCCGGCCGCCCTGTCTCACATCGCAGCGGGGTGACACCGCTGCGAGCCAGTCTCAGCCGAGTCACCCCGCTGCGATCCGGGCGGGGGCGCACCCCGGGGCGGGATGGGCTGGGCTCAGGGGGTGGCGGCGGTGAGGGCGGCCAGGGCCATGCGCCGGAGCAGGGCGGCGGTGCCGGGGTGCGGCCGGCGTGCGGGGTGGAGTTGAGCAGGCCGAACGCGCCGTGGGCCGCGACCCGGGC